>JBDMZA010000108.1:0-5713 GCA_039770155.1 Clostridiales bacterium | reverse complement strand
TTTTGTATTATTTTTTAGGTTATCCTAAAATACTCTAAAGGGAGTGCTAATTAATTGAAAAAAAAGCTTGTTATTGTTTTGTCATTATTTTTAATGTTTCTATCAGTTTCATACATAGCATACTATATAACTTCAAATACTGTTCAATCTGATAATTATAGCTCATCAGATGATTCAGAAAAAATCGATTCCAGTTCAAGTACTATGGATTCCAGTTTAGATGTTACTAATGATGGAAACTCAAATACTCCTGAAAATACTGATGAATTAGCAACTACACCAACAAACTCACCAGAAGCAACGAGTATTAATTCTGAGAATGAAGTTATATTTGATGGTGGAAAAGAAGGAATTGTAAAAAGTGCTGTTTTTACTCATCCTATTCCAGAAACAAATTCTGAAAATTTAAGAACTCTAAAAAAAGATGAAAAAGTAAACATAGTTTCAGAATTCAAAGGATGGTATAAATTAGATGATAACAGTTATGTTTACAGTAGCTTTATAAATATAGCAAATTGAGTAAGGGATAGCCAAAAAATAAACTCTAATTCTCGAGTATGAATTCGCATGATTTAAGCGAACTTAAGACGAAAAAAATTAGGGTTTATTTTTTATGATATCCTAAAGCAGAATAAAAATTTCATAATTATTTTTTAGGTTCTTAGTAATAAGTTTACATAAGAAGAATGGGATATTATTTTTCAAAATTATACTTAAAGAACCTAAAAATAATATCCCATTTTTCAAATTTTCTAACTTACCAACTCTTCATTTCTTCAAATCTTTTTAAAATTTCAAGATGTTGTGTACACTTTTTCTCACACAAACCACAACTAACACATTTATTAAGTTCATCCATTTCTATACGCCAATGCCATTTGATTGTATTTATAGCATTATTTTTATTTCCAAGTATTTTTTGATTATAAGCATACATATACTTAGAAACACTTATACCCTCAGGACAATATTCACAATACCTACAACCTGTACATAATTCATTTAAGGATTCTTTTATATTTTCTTTTATTATTTCCATTTTTCCTGATTCAATCTCTTTAAATTCATTTCCTATTTTACATGCCTTTAATAAGTTATCATAATTATTAATTCCAACTAAAGCAACATTAATACCTTTAGTTGATAAATTAAATTTTATAGCTGTTTCAATAATATCTTCATTAGGGTCTGTTTTTATAAAATCTAATTTATCCTGATTTTGTGGTATAATTCCTCCCCCTAAAGGATTCATTGTTACAATTCCCATATTATTCTTATGACAAGCTCTTATTCCATTTTCTCTAAATTTAAAGTTTAAAATATTAAAACCTAATGTCATTCCCTCAAATATACCTTCATTTGCTATGACTTCTATTTCCTCACCCATTGCATGTGTAGATATACATAAATGCTCAATAAGTCCCTCATTTTTCGCCTTTAGTGCCGCTTCTATTGCTCCACCTTTTTTTGATCTTTCTCTATAATCTTCTAAATCCATAACACACCATATTTGATAAAAATTTATCTTTTCAAGTCCTAATATTTTTAAAGATTTTTCTAATTCTCTTCTTAAATTATCGCCTTTCAAATCTCCACTTTTAGTTGATATAAAAAACTTATTCGGCATTTTTTTTATAGCTTTTCCAAAAATAAGTTGACTCTTATCATCGCAATAAAAAGGTGCTGTATCAAAATAATTAATTCCTAGTTTATTTCCTTCTAGAATTAAATCTGCACATCTATCAATATCATACTCTTCTCCTTCTTTTTGAAATCTCATCCCACCAAAACCTATAACAGACAACTTTTTTTGGGTTTTTCCAAACTCTTTATATCTCAATTATAACCCTCCAATTCAGTTTTATAAATTAACAACTATGGGAGAATCTAAAAAATATTATTAAATTCTTTTTTACACTCTAAGAATTAGAAATTACTTTTTGGATATCCACAAACACTATTATAATTGATCTTATGTTAGTATTCAAATTATTATATACCAAATTTATTTATCATTCTGATATTATAACCGATATTTAATATGTCAAGATTTGAAATTCCTAAGGGATATCCAAAAAATAAACTCTAATTCTCGAGTATGAATTCGCATGACTTAAGCGAACTTCAGACGAAAAGAATTTGGTATTATTTTTTAGGTTCTCCTAATTATATCTAACACAAATAATATTGCTAAATTTCCCCAATTTAAGAACCACTAAAATTAAGTTGCAAAGGATGATTTTATGAAAAATAATAAATTTGACGGACTTGTTTGGGTAAAAGATCAAAAAGTTTATGTGAAAGATGCAAACTTAAAAAAAGACGGCTTGCCTGCCATAATAAATCCATGTGAAGGTATTAAATTACTAATCAACAACATTGAAATTAGTCATTTAACAGAGGTAACTGAAAATGATTCTATTGAAATTATATCTCTCGAATTAGATAAGGATCCTAAAACTGATTTAATTATAAGTAATGATAATATGTCAGTATACTTAAATTATTCTCCCCAACAAAAAATTAAATATAGTTTAAAAGATTCTGATCCTACTAATAAACTTGATTTCGAAACTAAAGAAAATGTTATTGAAGAAAAAAAAATCAATAAAGATTTTATTTATGATTTATTATCAAAAAACAATATCACTTATGGTATAAAAGAATCTGTAATAACTAATATCATAGAAGAAAATCTACCAAATAAATACTTAATTGCTCAAGGTGATTTTTCGGAAGAACCAATTGATGAAAAAATTGAATATTATTTTGAAAGCGAAGAAATAAAAAAAGTTAATCTATCTGAAAATACTATTGGAAATATTGATTATAAAAATATGTTTAAATATATCGATGTAAAAGTTGGTGAAATCATAGCAAAAATTATACCTTTTCAAATGGGAAAAGAAGGTAAAACCGTATATGGTGATATATTAAAAATATCTACCCCAACTAAATTAAACATAATAGATACACCAGATGCTCTATATGATAAAACAAAAGGAATAGTTATTGCAAAAAAACCAGGTAGACCAATAAAAATAAATAAACAAAATTCACTGATGTTTAATATTATAGAAAAATTAACTGTTGAAAACGTAAATATGGAAACCGGAAATATTAAATTTAATGGTGATATTGAGGTAAAAGGTTTTGTTAACGAATCTATGGAGGTTTTATCCAAAAAAAATGTTTATGTAAAAAACGGATGTTCTTTTGCCACAATACAAGCAGCAAATAATATTGAAATAAAAGAAAGTATTATCTCAAGTAAAATATTTGCTGCAAAAAATGTATCTTTTGGTAAAAATCCATCTTCAGAATTAAAAAACGCCTCAAAAATTATAACTGAATTAATTAATAATCTTAATAATTTTAGCCAAGTAACAAATATTGAAAAAGAAACTTTTCATGAAAAACTTCACCATTTATTAAATAACAACAATAAAAATCTTCCCAGTATAATCTATGATATTATAAGAAAATTTAAGAGAGGTAATTATGATTTTGATAAAAACAATCTTTTAACATTTATAAAAAATACAAGAGTCCTTCTTGGTAACTATTTAGAAATTGAAAATATAGAATTCTTAGAAAACTTAGTCGAGTCATTAAATTTATTAACTTTAACATTTGATGAATCTGTAATCACTGGAAATGTTAGAATAGGTTATGCTATCAACAGTATAATTTATGCTCTTGGTGATGTTTATATACTAGGTAAAGGAGCAAGCAATACAAAAATTTATGCAGATGGAAATGTTCACATATTGGGAAATTTCAGAGGTGGTGAAATACACTCAAATAGCAATGTAGAAATTAATTCTTCAGGTGTATTATCAGGTGTCAAAACTTTAATAGAAGTCCCTTTTGAAAAAACAATAAAGATAAAGACCCTTTATTCTGAAACGATTGTGAAAGTCGGATCATTTTCTCATAAATTTTTATCTGATAAATCAAATGCTACAATTAAGATTAAAAATAACAAACTACACATATCTTAAAATATCATTTATTTGTTTTTGACCATTTATCTCCTTTTATATCTATTACTGCAACATAATTGTAACTTGTCATTTAATTGTTAAATTCATATAATTTTATTATATTTTAATTTTCATAATTATTTACTGTCTTTTTGGATTTTATTATTTAATGTTCCCAAAAGACAAAATTAATTCACTGAGGGATATCCAGAAATAAATTATCATTCTCTATTAATTGATCATATGTTTATATGATTATAAAAAAAGAGGATTGCAATATTATTTTTAGGTTCTCCTAAAATATAATTATTATTTAAAAGGGGTTAGTATTTCATGTTTAAAAATGGTTATTCTCAAGTAGATACAATATCTGATAAAGATAAATATACTAGTATTAATAAATATTTCACAAAAAAATTCACTATTTTTCCATTAGTCTTTTTTACTATTGGTACAATTTTATTATTTAGTAATAAAACAAGATTATTTGGATATTATCTAGTTTCTGTTTCTTCAATAGTTTTTTATTTTTCTAATTATTATAAATTACCTACAGATAGTCAAATTGATTTGTGGCTTTTTAACAAGATAGAAAAAATAAACTTAATATCTCTTGATCAATTTTCATTCACAGAAAATGATCTCATTAGAAAATCTATAAAAATTAAAGGCCCTATCTGGTGGGAGATAAAAAGAAAGAGCCTATCATTTGAAAAAAATGGATTCTACTGTAGAGAAGGTAAAAAAGAAGATTTTATCGACTGTGGAGAAAAAGTAAATGATAGAATATTAAGATTTTCTCATTATAATGTTCATATATTCCATTTTACAGAACATTTTCTTCTTTGTTACAGTTGTACTTTGGATTTTTTGACTGGAAATACCTACAATGTCCAAACAGATGAATATTATTATAAAGACATTGTTTCAGCAAGTCATATAACAGAAAGCACTTACTATCCTGACATAAATAATCCAATAGAATCTAAAATCTTTAACAGAGTTGAAGAATTTAAATTAACAACATCAGGAGGTTCAAATGTAAAAATTTTGTTAAAGGCAAAAGAATTAGAGGAAAGCTTTAATGGAAGAGTAAAGATTGATGATATTGAAGATAAAATAAAAGCTATACGTGGAGTATTAAGACTTAAGAAAGCTTAAAAATATTTTAAGCTTTTTTTGAATTTTATAATTTTTTTGCTGTCCCTAATTATTTTCTTTATACATAAACAATGATTTGATTATATTACTAATAATATTTTTATCCACATTATCTTTTGAATAAAATTTAACCATATTTAAATACTCTTTTTCATTAATATCAGTTCTGTTTATTTCTATATTCTTTTTAATAAAAAAATCGTCGATTTTCTTGGCATTTTCAATATAAGCATCAGCCTTAGCTATATTTATCTTTTTATTATCAACTACTATAGAGTAATTGATATTAATTGCATTATTATTTTCATAATAACCAACTTCAATATTTTTAATTTCTTTTGTACTGAATTCTGTCTTATTAAAAAAATTACTTTTATATACCACTTGATCTTCATTTATTTTACTAACATTCAATATACTTAAAATATTTATAAATAAATAAACTATTCCAAGAGCTATATAAATATAATAATACTTTATTCTAAAATTACCTTTTCCTATTTTTAAATATTCTCCATCTATTAATCTAAACAAAACAAATAATCCTATAATATAAGCTACTAAAT
>JBDMZA010000107.1:0-14224 GCA_039770155.1 Clostridiales bacterium | reverse complement strand
CCAAAAAATAAACTCTAATTCTCGAGTATGAATTCGCATGATTTAAGCGAACTTCAGACGAAAAGAATTTGGTATTATTTTTTAGGTTCTCCTAAATAAATTTTAGGTGCTCAAATATTCTTTTAATTATATAATAAATTTAGAAATACATGCAATCTTCTTTTTAAATTTCTACTTAGGGATATCAAAAAAATAAACTCTAATTCTCGAGTATGAATTCGCATAATTTAAGCGAACTCCTAACGAAAAGAATTTGGTATTATTTTTTAGGTTTTCCTAGAGAAATATTTTGAAATTATAGTAATTTACTATAAAATCTCAATGGAAAATCAAAAATTATTAATAATAAACTTTGTTCTAAAGATGAAAATAATTGTAAATTTACTTTTAGGCTACCTAAACGTTTTCAATCCAATGTTTAACTCTTTCTATAAAATACTCTTTTGGAAAACCAGCTCCCGGATCAGTATGATTACCAGATAAAACTTTTGATATATCTGCATGAGTTAAAAATCCCTTTTTCCTATCGTTAATTTCTTCTTCATTTAACCATTTTGCTGGTATATCATACTTTTTACACACATATGCAGATATTTTAGCAGCGTTATCTATTATATTTTTACTATTTTTATCTAACCATTGTTCTTGGGTTTGAGAAGCTAATCCACATAATTCATGATGTACACCTCGTTCGTTTGCAACATATAAAGCACCAAATGCTCTATCTTTAGTATATAGAGTTTGAACAGAACTATCAGGATCATGATAAAAATGTACTGAAGCACCATCAGTCCTTGTTTTATCATATGTAGCACCATTTTCAGCAGCTTGGTTGTCTTCATTTCCTTCAGTACAATGTATTACATTCCATATAATCTTATAATTACGTCCCTCTTTATACGATGCCGGAAGACCCATCCATTCTACATTTTCAAACTCTGCAAGCCAAACGAATTCATAACCTTCTCCATTTTTAGCACCTTCATCACTACTTAAGAAAATCCAAGCTTCTCCATAATTTGTAGATTTTATTTTTATCATTTCAAAGTTATTTTTTTGAGCTATAACATCATATAACAATGAACCTCCATGATCTTTTAAATTAACCTTCGTTATCAGTTCCTTATTAGATTTTTTAGGTGATTTATATAAGTTAATGATTCCTTTTTGTGAATCATTATTCCAATTTTGAGTTATTTTAATTTTTAAACTTTTAACTTCTACTTCTTTATCAATTCCAAATTTATAAAATGCTATTACACTAGCTAAAATAGCTAAAGTTATTATTGTTAAAATTAAAGATTTCTTTTTTTTATTGACTTTTTTCCTAGTTCTTTTAGATGTTTTTCTTTTTTTTATACTTTGATTTAAGTTTTCAACTTCTTTTATATCAGATGACATAATAACCCCCATTTCTTTTATAATAATCTATAATACAGATAATTTTTAATTATCATCAATTATTATTAATATATAAGTATTTTTGAGGAATCACTTCTCTTTGTTGACTTTTACTTTGCCATTCTAATTTTACTGCTGAATAACTACTATCATCAAAATAGTTTAATTGTATACTTACCTTTTGAGCTTCCCTCATATCTAATTTCCCGGAAATTTCTTTCTCTCCATGACTAGTCCAATCATCTATTACCATTTGATTATCAATACCTAATCTACAGCCATCATCAGAGGTTATAAAAAAAGTATATTCTTCTGAATAAGCAGGTTCAATAAATCCTATCCATTTAATAGAAAACTCATCTTTTTTTTGAACTGGTCCCTCATCTTCCCATTCAAAATCTATTACAGAGTCAATTCTATCCATTACAGGGTCACCTTTTAAATCTTTATTATCATAATAATAACCATTCAAACCTGTTCCTTGACCTTCAGCACCTTGAAATTCTACAATATCAAATTTGTCAGATAGTGTTTCAGTTATTCCATTTTCAAAATCAATGTTTACTTTTAAATTATATTTTCCAATATCCAAATTATTTAGATTAAAATTATATGGAGCAGTATTTAGAGAATTCTTTAATTTATCATTTAAAAACAATTCTATTTTCTTTATAGTATTATCTGATGATAATACAGATATTGAAACATTTTCACCTTGTTTTATTTGATTTTTTTCAGGATGATTAATCTTTAAATCTAAATTAGGCTTACTATATGTTAAAACAAGAAGCTCTGATATATCAATTTTACTAATAGTATTAGAGATTTCCGACATAAAATCTTCAAGTTTTAGTCCTTTTTTTTGTTTTTCTGATTCCTTAAAAATTGAAAATATCCCTGTTGATATATCTTTCTGATTAGCTTCACTTCTAAGATTATAATCAAATTTAATTAAATCCGCTTTTTTTATTGCATTTTCATAAGATACTGAGGTTTTTAATATATCTTTTAATAAATTTGTAAGATTTTCCTGGTCATTTTTACTGATATTAGTTTTTTTTAAAGTACCTGATATAAGTATATAACTATCTAGACTACTTTTATTTATATGACCTATCTCTATCATTTCTCCAATTATTTTTTCTGTTGCTTTAATTATATCAAGTCCCATAATATTTGAATTTTTTATTATATATTCACCTTCATCATTAAATCCATAAGTATCAACAACTTTTTTATTCTTATCAATTGCTATTTCAATAGATGTATTTACATTAAAATCAATATATGCATAAACTTCTACTTTTTTTGATTCACTTTTAGTTTTAGATAGATCTTCTTTATTTGAATCAGAATCTATATTTAAAATAAGAATTGTTGCAATAAATACTACCACGAATATAATCATTAATTTCATTAATATAATATTATCTATTTTTTCCCTTATATTGTTAATTTCTATCTTTATATTATCAACAATAGTTTTTTTATTCATTTATATAGCTCTCCTTTTTTAATTTCAACTATATTATATCATCAAACTCATTTTTTTTATTAGTTAATTAAACATATATCCAAATTTAACAAAATAAGTGCCTTAGGCAGAATCAAAAAATAAACTATTCAACTTTTTTTGAAAATTCGTTAAACCATAGATATTTTTAGAAAAAAATTATCTTATGAAATTTTTGATTCTGCCTTATTAAATAATCATTGTATAATTATACATTTTTGCGTATAATTATACTGATGAATCCTTAAAAGATAATACCAAATTTTCGAGTATTAATATTTCAAAAAATTAATAGTAAAAAATAGTATAAAAATAACTTTGATTGGAGATTAAATTATGAATAACAAGGTAGAAAAAATCCCCCTTACAGAAGAGGCTAAAAATTCAATTCTATATGTATCAGATAAACCTGATATTATTATGGAAAAGGGAAAAGGAATGTATCTATGGGATACAACAGGAAAAAAATATTTAGATTTTATTGCAGGTTGGGCAGTAAATTCATTGGGGCATTGTCCTGAAGTAATTATTAAAGCATTAGAATATCAATCCAAAACTCTAATAAATTCAAGTCCAGCTTTTTATAATAAACCGATGATAAATTTTTCAAAACTATTGATTAATAATTCATGTTTTGATAGAGTTTTTTTCTCAACCAGTGGAGCTGAAGCAAATGAAAGTGCTATAAAATTAGCAAAAAAATATGGTACAAAATATCTAAATGGAGCATTTGAGATTATAACTACTACAAATAGTTTCCATGGAAGAACTTTAGCAACAATGGCTGCAACTGGAAAACCTAATTGGAAAAATTTATATAAACCTTATTATCCTGGATTTTCACATGTAGCTTTTAATGATATAAAAGCTATAAAAAATAAAATCAATAAAAACACCTGTGCTATTATGTTAGAACCAATCCAAGGTGAAGGTGGTATTAATTTAGGAAATTTAGAATATTTTAAAGAAATTAGAAAACTTTGCACAGATAATGGTATACTATTAATTTTAGATGAAATTCAAACAGGTATAGGCAGAACAGGAAAACTATTTGCTTACAATCATTTTGATATAGAACCTGATATTATGACAATAGCCAAAGGCATAGGTGGAGGATTTCCATTATCAGCTATGCTTACAAAAAATAAATTGAATATTTTCAATAAAGGTGACCAAGGGGGAACCTACACTGGACAACCTCTGGCAATGTCTGTAGGATATGCTGTCTTAAACAGAGTAATAGAAGAAAAATTATGGTTAAATGCAGAAATTCAAGGTAAATACATTATTGAAAATTTAAACAAATTAAAAGATAATGGTAAAATAAAATCAGTTAGAGGTATGGGATTATTAATTGGTATCGTATTAAATAAGGAAAACGGAGATCAAATTGTAAATTCTTGTCTCAAAAATGGTCTTATTGTAAATTCACCAAAATCTAATATGTTAAGACTTATGCCATCATTAACAGTAGAAAAAAATCATATTAATAATATGATTGATATTATTAAAGAAATTATATAAAACTAAAAAAGTACTTTGACAGGTAGAGTAATCCATGTTAAAATTGCTCTATCTGATAGAATAATAATCTTTTAAGGGGGTATATTTATTTTAATTAGTAGTGATATTATCCGAGGACATATAGATGCTATAATTTTAAAACTAATTATAGAAAAAGATAGATACGGCTATGAAATTTCAAAAGAAATAGGCTTGCGTACAAATAATACATTTAATGTTAAAGAAGCAACTTTATACGCAGCTTTTCAAAGATTAGAGAAGAAAAACCTGATAAAATCATATTATGGTAATATTACCCACGGTGGAAAGAGAAAATATTATCAAGTTACTTTACTTGGAAAAGCTTACTTTAATGAAAAAGTATTAGAATGGGTTGATACAAAAAAAATTATTAATATTTTTTTGGAGGGTTCAAAATGAACAAAATTAAATACCATGTAAATTTATTATTTAAAAAAATTCCTGATAGTGAACAAAAAGAAAACATAATACAAGAAATTATTGATAATCTCGAAGAAAAAGTAAGAGATTTAATGAGTGAAGGTAAAGATGAAGACGATGCTATAAACAAAGCTCTGATTGATTTTGGGGATATTGAGGACATAAAAAAGGAATTATATGATAAATATCATAATATTAACAGAGAAAAAAAAGCATATATAAATTGGGCATATTCAGTATGGGGTAGTATATTAATTATTCTTTTAACTGTATTTACAAATTTATACTATTCTCCAAAGGTTATTTGGTTCATATATCCAACTTTTGTAATTTTATGGTGGCCTTTAACAATGTTATATGTATGGCTTAGAATTCGAGGTGAAAATAGATGAATAAAATTTCATATTTTTTATTTTTACTAATTATGGTTTTGATAATAATCTTAATACTTATAAGTAAAACCACTTCACCAAATTATCCTTGGTATATACACACTACATATGGATTATTATGGATTCCTCTAACAATATTTTATATCAAAAGTCAGAAACATAAATTATTTTCAATATTAGGAAGTACAATAACATGTTTTTATATAGTTCTTATAAACTATATAGATTCACCGACTCATCTTTGGTTTTTATATGTAATTTATGTTTTATTATGGTGGCCTATATCAATTTTTTTCAATAAATACTTAAATAATATCTCCTTTTCAATTATAGGATCAATAATTACAATATTATATTACTTAATATTAAACTTATTAATTTCCAATCAACATCCATGGGTTATTTATGTTACTTTTACAATAATGTGGTGGCCTATTTTTGTAATATTTACAAAGAAAAAAAATTGGCTTGGAATATCAGTAGTTGGAAGTATTAATTTAATATTACTTTTCATTATTAGCAATTTTATTAATTCTCCAAAAATACTATGGTTTATATACCCTACCTTCGCTATTTTATGGTGGCCATTAAGTGTTTATTTTTATGTTTATAGAAAAAATATTCTTCTAAATCAAAATCCAAAATAAATAAGAAAAGTCTAAATAACAAATCCCCCATTTGGACTTATGACTTGTCCTGTAATATATGACGATTTCTCTGAAGCCAAAAAATAAATTAGTTTAGAAATATCCTCTATCCCGCCAAATTTATTCATTGGTATTTCACTTAGAATTTGTTTTTTATCTTCATCAGTAAATTCATTTAACATATCAGTTTCAATAACGCCAGGTGCTATGCAATTTACTTGAATTCCTGATAAACCAACTTCTTTTGCAAGAGCTTTAGTTAATCCTATTACACCTGCCTTTGAAGCAGAATAATGAACTTCACAAGAAGCTCCTATTATTCCCCAAACAGAAGAAATATTTATTATTTTACCTTTTTTATTTTTAATCATTATTTTTAACACTTCCTGAGTACAATTAAATAATCCTTTTAAATTAACGTTTATTATATTATCCCATTCATTCTCTGTAATCTCAGTAAATAATGAATACCCAGCAATTCCTGCATTATTTACAAGTACATCAATTGAACCAAAGATATTCAAAATTTCATTTATCATTTCATTAACTTCATTTCTATTAGAAACATCTGCTTTTATAGCTCTAACAGAATAACCTTTATTATTTAGTTCATCTTTAATTTTTAAAGCTTCATCTCCAGATTTATTATAATTTATAATTACATTGTATCTTTTTTTTGCAAATAAAATTGCTGTCTCTTTTCCTATACCCCTTGAAGCTCCTGTAATTAGAATTGTTTTCAATAATATCGACTCCATTTTATGTAATTAATTATTTTAAATAGATTTTTTTTTAGAATAATTCTATGACATTTCTGATTTTTTAGAATCTTTACCCTTTTTAGATCTTTTAGGTTTTTTTCTATTTCCTAAATAAACCAAGTAAAAGAATAATGCAATCAACGGTAAATATGTAGCTATAAATCCTAATATGCCTATATATACTTGTTCTACAGATGTTCTTTCACCACTACTAAAACTTTTTACAAAAATTATAAAATCCATTTTATAATTACTCAAAATATAACTAATTGCTACAATTAGTATTCCAGGTAATAAAAATCTTATATAAGTTAATCGTGTAATTCCTTTAAATGAAGATTTTATAATACTTGCTATATGTTTAAATATGTTTAAAACAAAATCACCAATTATTTTACTTTGCTTGTCATCCCCCATATTTACACCCCTTATCAACCTTAAAATAATATAAAATACTAATTACACAAATTTTTATAAATAATGAAACCCTAAAAAATAATATCACATTTTCAAAATCTTATAATCAATAATATTAAACTACATTTATAAACATTGATACACACTGGAATAACTATCCCATGTGATTCCCTATTATAAAATATATCCTACTACAAATTACCTTTTTATTCAATTATTTCTGATTGCTAATATTGGTGAAAAACCTTTTAAATAAACGATTTTGATAAAGTATTATTCTTTCCTAACAAATTAAAGTCACAAATATTGTAATCAAATTATTTTAAGACTCATCACCCAAATCATCAGGTAAATTCTTTTCTTTCATTGCTATATTGGCAAGTCTATCACAACATTCATTGTAATAATTACCAGCATGACCTTTAACCCATATAAATTTAACCTGATGTTTATCAATTAATTTTAAAATCTTGTCCCATAAGTCAGAATTTTTCGCCTTACTTTTGCTATTTTTTCCCTTATGCCAATTATTATTTTTCCAATTATTTGCCCAACCTTTATTCACAGCATTAACAATATATTGAGAGTCTGTGTATATTTCAACACTACATCTTTCTTTTAACTTCTCCAAACCAACTATCACAGCCATTAATTCCATTCTATTATTTGTGGTGTTGTTATATCCACCATAAATCTCTTTTTTATGAATCTCTCCATTATTGCTATAGAGCATCACAATTCCATAACCTCCAGGGCCTTTTGGATTTCTTATGCAACCACCATCAGTGTATATAGTTACTTTCTTCATTTGTAACCATCTCCAATCATTTATATGATTAACATGGGAAATTATAATACCCAAGTCAAAGGATACTATTTGCCATATTGTTCTTGCAATTATCAACAATATTGTTTATTATTAAATTATTAATGTAATAATTTTTTAATCTATAAAAATACATTATACTTTATTTATATTGATATTAAAATATATAAATTCTTTAAAATTAAGGAATTTTAACTGATAATAAATTTAAAGATCTATAAAGAAAGGGTAATATTTATGAAGACTTTCAAGCTAATCACCAGTTTCATTTCAATATTATCTTTGTTAGTTTTGTTTAGCTTAACTGTTTTTGCATCAACATCTATAGAAGAATCAACGAAGAGTATTGTAAGAGTTATATCAAAAACCAATACCAAATCATCATTAGGATCAGGTTTTGCTATAGGTAAACCTGGAAATTCAAGCCAATATTTTGCTTCTAATAATCATGTTGTTGAACTTAATTATGATGAAGTTTATATTATTTATTCCGATAAAGAACCTGTTTCCGCAAAAGTTATTGCATATAATAGTGAAAAAGATTTAGCTGTCTTAAAAGTTGAAAAACCTATAAAACAAATCATACCATTTATATTTGCAAATACAAATAAAGTTTCAGTAACACAAAAAATTCATACATTAGGGTTTCCCGCTTTATATGACCTTATCCATATCAATGAAGGACTTGGAAATCTCGAAGCTAATCCTGAAGATGTTACTATAGGAACTGGTACAATAAATAGAAAAGACATAATAAATAATACTAAAACATTTGTACATGATTCTAAAATTAGCCAGGGAAATTCTGGTGGTCCTCTAATTAGTGAAAGTTCTGAGGTTATAGGAATTAATACTTTTATTAGAGGAACATCTGATGCAGAAAATGATAATAACAATGATTTAAATGTTATTTATAGTGAATCAGTATCTATTGATGAATTAATTTCATTGCTAAAAAAAGAAAATATACCTTATCAAATAAGTTCTAAAAATTCTATTTCTGGTTCTAATTCAAATAATTTATCCAGTTCTTTTTTTACTTCATTCAGATCAAAATTAATAGTAATTATTATTATTATTATTGCTATTTCAAGTTTAATAGTTTTATTTATAATTATTAAGCTTTTAAAAATGCAAAAAAAATCATCTAATCATGGTAACTTAGAAAATATTTATTCTGAACAAGATCAACCAGAATTAAATCAACAAAATTATGATGTTTCAAATGAAAATACTCTTCACTCTAAAACTGTTGTGATAAATCAATCCAATAGGAATATATACTTAGAAGGAATTAATGGTCATTTTAGTGGTGAAAGAATTCCCTTTAAAAATGATTCCATTATAATTGGCAGGAGCAAATCAAAAGCCAATTTAATTTATCCTGACTCATTTTCTGATATAAGTGGAGTTCATTGCATAATAAAATATAATAGAAATATAAATAAAATTTCTATTTTAGATAAATCTACTAATGGTACTTTTTTGAAAAATAATAATCGCATAGAAAAAGGAATATCTACCGAAGTGTCTTTAAATGATGAATTCTATCTATCAACTGATGCCAATTCTTTTAGATTTGTAAAATTAAATTAAGTTACATTGGAGGTACATATGGAAAACAACTCTGGTAAAAAAGGAAGTTTTACACTTCCAGGTGAGTCAGGTTATGAAGACTTAACCTTAAAACTTGCAAAAAAATGGGGGGCAGATGTCATAAGAGATTGTGATGGTACAGATCTCTCTGATGAAATAACAAAAGCAGGTTATAACATTTATTCTACTTTATGTGTGGTAAGATCAGATAACGAATGGGCTAAAAAAAATATGGATAAACTCCAGCAAAACTACTTAATGAGTTTTCCAGCAACCTCAACTTCTGATAATTTAGAAATTAACATACTAAATGGATATTTTAATAAACAATTTATTATAGATGAAAAATCAAATCCCAAAGAATATTGGCAAGTATTTGATAGAACTACAGGTAAAGAAGTTCCAAAAGAAAAATGGGAATATAACAATAGAATTGTTACAATAAATAATACTATCAAATGGCATAAATATACTGTAAACTTTCTTGTCTTTAGAATTTGGGAAGAAATTTCAATGTATAATCATATAACAAACAATTGGGGAGATAAAGAACATCTAATGTCAATAGATCCTATATATGAAGAATCACAAAAACATATCTTAGGATTACTTGAAAAATGGTTACTTAATCATCCAAATACAAATGTAGTAAGATTCACATCAATGTTTTATAATTTTTGTTGGATCTGGGGCGAGGATCCTAAACTCAAGCATATATACAGTGATTGGGGGTCCTATGATTTTACTGTTAATCCTCTCTCTATGAAAAAATTTCAAGATTTGAAAGGATATAAAATAAAATCAGAAGATTTTATAAATATGGGTTATCATAATTCTACTCATAATCCTCCAACTAAAATTTATTTGGATTGGATAGATTTTGTAAATAGTTTTGTTGTTGAATTTGGGCGAAAATGTATTGATTTAGTTCATAAATACAACAAAAAAGCTTATGTTTTTTATGATGACCATTGGATAGGTATTGAACCTTACAGTAAAAGATTTACAGATTTTAACTTTGATGGAATAATAAAATGCGTTTTTAGTGGATTTGAAGCAAGAAAATGTGCTTCAGTTATAGATGTAAAAACTCATGAATTAAGACTTCATCCATATCTTTTTCCAACAGGTTTGACTGGAGAAGCAACATTTAAAGAAGGTGGAAATCCGGACATTGATGCTAAAAACTTTTGGATTAATATAAGAAGAGCACTTCTTCGCCAACCCGTTGATAGAATAGGCTTAGGAGGATATTTACATTTAGTTGAACCTTTTCCCAAATTTATAGACTATATTGAAGAATTAACAAATGAATTTAGAACAATAAAAGATCTTCATACAAATGATAGACCTCATAGTGCAAATTTTAAAATTGGTATTTTAAATTCATGGGGAAGTTTGAGAACATGGATTTGTAGTGGACATTTGCACGAACATCCTGAAATCGAACTTACAAATCTTTTGGAATCTCTCTCAGGATTACCTTTTGATGTTGAATTTTTAAGTTTTGATGATGTTTTAAAAAATGGAATATCTGATGATATAAAAGTATTAATAAATGCTGGAAAAGCAAATTCTGCATGGAGTGGCGGCGTTAATTGGAAAAATCCTAAACTAGTTGAAACAATATCCTCATGGGTAGCCTCTGGAGGTGGATTAATTGGTATAGGCGAACCTTCTGCTATACAATATAGCAGTCAATATT
This sequence comes from Clostridiales bacterium, assembly GCA_039770155.1. Taxonomy (GTDB): domain Bacteria; phylum Bacillota; class Clostridia; order Acetivibrionales; family JBDMZA01; genus JBDMZA01. Next base: position 3,001 of record JBDMZA010000107.1, on the reverse strand, counting down.
TCCAACTTACAAATATTTTAGGAGTAGAAAAAGAAACAGGAAATAAAATTGCCTTTTGTAAATATAATTATAATAATTCTGAGAATCAATTTATACTAGAAGATCAAGTAAATATACCTATTTTTAAAAACAACACAGAAAATATATATGTAACAGAAAAAGATGTCAAAGTTTTACTTGATAAAAACAATAGTCCTATTTTAACTACAAATTCCTTTTATAATGGACGTTCAGTATATTTATCTGGCTTTACTTTCTCAAATGAAAATACAAGATTGATACATAAAATTATTTGTTGGGTCGCTAATAGAGAAAAAGAATTTGAAAAATGGACATGTAAAAACCCAAATACCGAATGTGCATATTTTCCAAACAAAAGAATTTTAACAGTTATAAATAACAGTGATTTAGAACAAAGTACATCTATTAATACCCCTGAAAATAAAAAATATTCTATTTATCTTAAACCATATGGAATAAAAATAATAAATATATGACAATATAATAAAAAAAGTATTGTATTTTTTAATGTTTCCTGATATAATCAACGAGTATACTAAATTGTGTTTTTAATTAATTTTAATAGCATAATAACCCTAAAAACCCCCTATATTTATATATTTGGGGTTTTTAGTATGTCTTTTACTACTTCACTTGCAATAATAAGTCCTGCAACAGATGGTACAAAGGATATACTTCCAATTGTTTTTTCACTTTCCAAATCAATATTTGGTTTTATTGGTTTTTCTTTAGAATATACGACCTTTAGTGATTTTATTCCCCTTGTTCTAAGTTCTTTTCTCATAACTTTTGCCAGTGGGCATACAGATGTATTATATATATCATCTACTTCAAATAATGTAGGATTTAATTTATTTCCTGTCCCCATAGAACTTATAATTGGAATATTTCTTTTATTTGCTTCAATACTTAAACTTATTTTACTTGTTATGGTATCTATGGCATCAACTATATAGTCTAAACCACTTGGTATGATATTGTCTGCATTTTCAGGAAGATAAAATTTATTTATAATATCTACTTTAGCATCAGGAAGAATCTCAAGTATTCGTTCTTTCATTACTTCAACTTTAACTCTTCCAATATTATTTTTAGTTGCATGAATCTGTCTATTTATATTTGTAATACAAATATTATCATTATCAATTAAAACCAAATTTCCAATTCCACTTCTAATAAGACCTTCTACCACAAAACTCCCTACTCCACCTATTCCAAAAACTGCAACTTTAGAATTTTTTAATTTTTTTAACCCATCTTTACCTATTAATAACTCTGTTCTTAAAAACTCATTTTTCATAAAAGTACCTCTTATTTTTGATATTTTCTTTTTATTACTGATTTATCAAAAGAATCTGTTTTATCAACTAATATATTCACTATAAGATTTAACACACTCTTATCCCACATTAATTGTCCATGTAATTCACGATTTTTATCATTATCATACACATAATAAGTTCTGTCTTTTGGCGTCTTACCATTCAAACTTGAGCTAATTACAGGAATAGCTCCATCCCCATCAATATATTTCTTTTTTTCCAATGAATCAAATTCTTTACTATCATCTGAAAATTTACCTATTGTGGATTCAGAGCAACCGATAATATTATAAAAATATTCCTCTTCATATATATCTGTGTCAATATCTGTTTGAAATTCATAGTTTTTAGTATATAAATTTTTATTATGTTCAGATTTTAAATAATTTTCGGTTTTTTTATAATTTAAAGGTGTTTCGAAAGAATTTCCATATAAATAATATTTACTATTCTTAAAATAATTTTCCCCTGGTAAAAGTTGATATGAACTTTTAAAGTTATTTAATAAATCTTTTAAAACTCCTCTAACAGTAAAATTATATGTTAATGCTTCAACTATATTTACAGGTTTATAAAAGCTATCTAACTTGCCCTCTTCCATAACTTCAAAAATTTGAGGTGTTCCATAAAAAGGTGAAGCTACAGCAATAAATTTTGATACTCTTTCATTTTCTGTTTCAGACATATATTTACTACACACAAGACCTCCCGTACTGTGGGTAATTATATATATTTTTTCCTCTTTAGCTGAATTAATCAATTTATCTAATTGTTTGACCCCTAAATTTAAATCTCTCCAATCCCATGAACAAAAATAAATATTATCAAAATTTTTCTTATAATTCTCATGATTTTTTATATACTCTATTAAAGTTTTGTATGTATCATTTGTTCCATAATCATCTTTAGAACTAACTTTTATATTTTTTTTAGATTTACCATCAGAATTGCAACCTATAACCTGTAAATCTTTTCTTATGTCAATTATACCTGTTAAATTTTTGTTTTCTGAAAAATTACTAATAGAATCTGGTGGCCATACTATCTTGTTATTTAAATAAAGCTCACTTCCAAGATATCCTGGCACTATTATTACAGCAAGCCGTTCCTTGACTATGATTTTTATAGTTTTTAATATATCTGTATCTTTTATTTTAACATAAACAACTTCTTCTCCTTTTTTATTTGCTTTTATAATACCATTTGAATCAATTTCTATAAAACTCTTTTCTTCATCTTCTTTACTCCACTGAATTTGATCCTCTTTTACTTGATATCCTGTTAAATTATATTCTAATTTTTCACTCTTACTTATTTTTATTTCAAATTTTTCTCCCTCTTTAATATTTATTTCTACATCTTTAACATCTATTTTTATTGATTTTGACTCATTATTATCTTCATTTTCTTCAAAAATCCTATTTTTAACATCGAAAACCGCTTTTAATTCATGTTTTCCCTTAACTGCTTTCCATGGAATTTCCCCTGTTAATTCAACTATTTCTCCAGATTTTATATTTTTATCATATCTATTTAAAATACATTCTTTATTTACTTTATCATCAACTGACAAATTTGCTGGGACTTTTATATTTTTTGTTAATTCTACTTCACCAATATTTTTTATGCGAATTTTATAATATATTTTTTGTGTTCTT
>JBDMZA010000106.1:0-3012 GCA_039770155.1 Clostridiales bacterium | reverse complement strand
TGACAAATAAATATAAAAATTGGGAATCAATTTGGTAAAAATTTTAATGATTCCTTAAAAACAGCACCAACACAAAGAACCGAACCTAACATATTAACTTTATGTTACATTCGTTTTTTTATTAATTAAAATTAAATAGATTTTATTAGAATTATATGTTTTTGTAAAATCTTTTTTATAAGTTAATATTAAGTTAATATATTGTAATGATAATTTATGAAAGGTAAACTCATATAATTTATTAGTTATATTTAATGTTATAATTTGGGTGATTTTTAGATTTTATAGTTATATTTAAAGGTTATATTTGTTATGAAATAGAAGTATTTAACTTTAAATATAACTAATGAATCATATCAGTTTATCTTGTATAATAAAACCTTAAAAATATCAACATTTAAGGAGTTTTCATATGGAATTTGTTTTTTTTATTTCTTTTTTTATTACATTGGCAATTTATATTATTTTAATTTTATCATTTAAAAGTAAAATAAATAAAGTTGATTTAATTTCTATATTACTTGGTTGTTTTGTTCTTTTTACAAGTATTTTTTGTTCAATCTTTTCTGTGTATGATTTTTTAAAATCTTTTATATTAGATAATCCCTCTATTATAAAATTTAAAAATAATGAATTATCTTCAGGTATATTAGCTATGAGAATAACTTCTATTTTTATATCAATAAATATTTTTAGATGTTTAAAATTAAAACCTGTACCATTTGTTACCATAACACAATCATCATTTTATTTACTTAATATAGGACTTCTTTGGTGTTTAAAGGAAAATGGAATTGAATCAATAATGTCTCAATTAATTTCTTGGAGTATATTTTTTATTATGGATGATTCAAGAATTATACATAAATATGCTGCTCTTCTTAATAATCGAATCTACAAAGTAGATAAACTTTTATTAAGTTTTTTTGATATTATTATTATAATTTTTGCAATCATTGTAATAATAAGCCTTAAATTGTTTTTTATTGGTATATTTTATAGTATATTTTTAATTATAATTTTATTCTTAAATTATAGCCTTATGTATTTAGGGGCAGGTATTGAAGAGACATCTCTTGAAGAAGTAAATATTGTTAAAAATAATAATTTATGTTTTTTATGTAAGATGGATAAAGTAAAACCATCTTTTAAGATTATTTCAAACAAAAAAAATCTATCTATAAAAAAGTCAAACTAAAACAATTTTTATAGATAGAAATCTTTTTCCATTGAGCTCCATTTTTCAATTTTTTTCATAAATTTAAATAATATTTTTCTGAAATTTGTTTTTATATCGTCATCTTTATTTAAATTATATGCTAAAGAATGTATTATTGACGGATTTAAATTAAATGTTTTTGCATATTTTTCTATAAGCTCAATATTTGGAGATTTTGTTCCAGTCTCTATTTTAGAAATATATGAAATAGATACTTCAAGTTTTTTTGCTAATTCTTTAAGTCCATATCCCTCTGATTTTCTTAATAACTTTAATACATCATTATATCTTGGCATAAAATATTTCCTCCCGGCTGACTTTACTTTAGTTTTCTCATTATAATGAAGCCAAGTTTTAATAAAGTCTGGGTAATTGAATGCCTGAATGTGTTTTTGTTTTTTGATTCCATTTAAAAATATTCACCTCTTTAAATTTTTGATATTTAAAATTCATACTTTTTTGAAATATTTTTATTGTCAAATATATTTTTAAAAATTCACCTCTGGTTTTTGACAGTTCATTCATCGCTTCTCTAGTTTTTAAAAATTCATAATATCGCTTCCCTATTTCTAACAATTCATTCATCTCCTTTAATTTTTATTTTGACTTTATTATAAATCACATTCTAAAATTAGTCAATAAATTTTACCTACAGGTAAAATTTATTGACTAATTTTAGAATAATATACTATATTGATATTTAAAATATTATAAATATGATTACAGTCAATTATATATGCTATATTGCTAAAAAAATAAAATTAAACACTGCAATTAGGGGTCTCAGTATCAACGTAACAGAAAACGGCAATAAGCGTGGTGTAAATTTACATATTATTGAAAAAATATATATAGACCAACTAGCCAACATCAAAATTTTGATGTTGGCAGTTGGTCTAAGATTTCTAATGATTTTTTATAAAGTGGTTCTGCTTCTTCATACTTCCCTTGATTGGACAGAAAAAAAAGAGCTTTTGGCTCAAATAATAAATCTAATAATTTTAAATAATCTTTTTTCCTAGTAACTTTATTGATACCACTCTAAATTCATTTTAAAATAGTTCTGAATGTGAGTTAAACCTAATTAGTGTTAAATTATGTTCTTTTTTATTAATCTTATAAATCAAAACTAAATCAGGTTTAATATGACAATCTCGACAATCTTTGTATTCTCCACTTAAAGGATGATCAATATATTTTTCTTCTAAAACTTCACTATTTCTTAATTTGTTGATAACTTCAAAGAATTCATTGAAGTCATCAAAATTCATTTTTATCTTCTGTTTTTTAAAATCTTTTTTAAAAGGAGTCATGTATATTAATTTTAACAATTGATATCTAACTCCTTCTTAAGTTGTTCTATATTATCAACTTCATGCAAGTCGATTCCTTTTCTTGCATTTTCTATTGCTTCTATAGTTTGCTTATTTGGAATATGTGGAATACTAACCTCAAAAGGCAGTCCTTTTTTTAATGCTATTTGTGAATAAAACATTCTAATTGCTTGTGAAGATGTAAGACCTAGTTTTTTTAAACAGTCTTCTGCCTCTTTTTTTAATTCTGGATTTATATTTGCTTTTACTGTACTCATAATATCACCTCAATAAAATTATACCACAAAAGGGACTAATCAGGTATCAATTATGGTGTTTTTTTAGTTAAATTAATTATCACACTTTTTGAATAAAACATAAACCCATTGTGTTACATTCAGTTTTAGACCTGCACAACATACGTATTTGTCAAAATTAATTGGATCTCATTATATCAAAATAGCTACTTTTTTAAGAAGC
>JBDMZA010000105.1:0-5392 GCA_039770155.1 Clostridiales bacterium | reverse complement strand
TTGTTAATTTTATAATATTACAGTAAAAGATATAATTTTGATGCTATTTATTTGGATATGTCACAATTCCAATACTCCATTTAAAGCTACGCTTAAATTAACTATCCTTTATAAACCAAATTATAAAAAACTGAGTTACTTAAGATTATATTTATTTTATTAAGTAATTCAAATTATCAAGTATTATAACAAATTTTATCTATTAAAATATAAGGAGGAGTTTAGAAATTATGAAAAAACTCAATTTAAGTAAAAAAATTATTATAATTTCAGTATTAGTAATTTTTTCATTAGTTTTTTTAGCATGTTTCAAAAATAACTATGCTGATACTATATACATCAATGGAAATATATATACAGTTAATTCAAAATATCCTAAAGCAACTACATTAGCAATAAAAGGTCAAACTTTACAATATGTAGGAAATAAAAGAGGTATAAAAAAATATATTGGTAGAAAAACTAAAATTATAAATCTTGACGGAAAAACAGTTATTCCAGGAATTGTTGAAAGTCACATGCATTTTCCTATGCTTGGAGAAAATCTACTAAAACTAGATTTGTATTGGAAGTCATTACCAGATATAATAGCTAGTGTTGAAAATCAAGTTAAAAATTCTTCACAAGGTGAATGGATACAGGGTTTTGGTTGGAATAATGAAATATGGGAAGACAAAAATTATCCTACAAAAGAAATGTTAGATCCAATAAGTCCTGATAATCCAGTTGTTCTTGAAAGAACTGATGCACATATGGTTTGGGCAAACTCAAAAGCATTAGAAGTTGCAGGCATAACCGCTGAAACAGAAGATCCTCAAGGTGGAGAGATTATAAAAGATAAGGATGGAAACCCCACAGGTTGTCTAAAAGATAATGCAATGAATCTTATAACATTACCACCTTATAGCAAAGAACGTAAAAAGGAAGCTTTATTGAAAGCTCAAGATGAATTATTATCATTAGGTATAACCTCTTGTGGTAATGCAGGTTCACCAATGAATGATATTGCAAATATGAAAGAACTATATCAATCAGACAAATTGAAAATAAGGATTTATTGTATGGTAGGAGGTCTATGGGGTGAAGATCCTCTAGAAAATGCCCAAGAATATTATAAAACTGGTCCCGAAATAGGATTGTATGATAATCGTTTTACAGTAAATACAGTAAAAGTTTTTGCTGATGGTTCATTAGGTTCAAGAAGTGCTGCCTTGTTAGAGGACTATTCTGATCAACCAGGAAATAAAGGCTTATTAATGTATTCAGATGAGGAATTATATAATATTATCAAAGATATCAGGAAAAACGGGTTCCAAGCTTCTGTACACGCAATTGGAGATGCATCTATTCATCAAGTTTTAGATGTTTATGAAAGAGTATTAAAAGAAGCTCCTTTAAAGGACCACCGTTATAGAAGTGAACATTTTCAGGTTTCTACATTAGATGATATAAATAGACTTGCTAAACTTAAAGTCATACCTGCAATGCAACCTACACATGCTACATCAGATAAAAATATGGCAGAAGATCGTATTGGATCTGAAAGAATGAATGGTGCATATGCATGGAGAAAAATATTATCTACAGGGTCAATAATAGCAGGTGGCTCAGATGCCCCTGTGGAACTTGCCAACCCTTATCATGGATTATATGCTGCCGTGACAAGAATGGATAGAGAAGGTACTCCTCCTGGAGGATGGTATCCAGAAGAATGCATGACAAGAACAGAAGCATTAAAATCTTTTACTATTTGGTCAGCATATGCCCAATTTGAAGATAAAATAAAGGGTTCATTAAGAAAAGGAAAACTTGCAGATTTTGTTGTTCTTGATCGTGATTATTTCAAATGTCCTGACTCTGAAATTAAAGATATAAAAGCTTTAATGACAATACTTGGTGGTGAAAAAGTTTATGAAATGCAATAATTAAAATAAATTAATACTTTTTATAAATTTCTATTGATTAAAAAAGAACTGATTTCATAAACATCAGTTCTTTTTATCCAATAGTATATCTTCAATTTTTTTCCTTTCTAATACAATTATTCACAAATTATTCCTCTATAAATTATAAAAAATAATACCGAATTCTTTTTGTCTGAAGTTCGCTTAAATCGTGCGAATTCATACTCGAGAATTAGAGTTTATTTTTTGATTCTGCCTTAATTTAATAGTATTTGGAATTATAATTTTTAAATTATTTATTTTCTGATATAATAAAATTAAGTATAATCAAAAAATAAAATACTATTAACTTTCAGATTATAAAAGTACAATATTATTTTTTAGATTTTCTTAAGGAAGGATGAATAATGAAAAAAAAACATAATATACTTGGCAAGCTAATATTGTTATTTACTATTGTTCCACTTGTTGAATTATATCTTTTATATAGGATTTCATTATTAACAAATTGGATTTTTACTTTTTCTTTAGTTATAATAACTGGTTTTCTCGGCGCATACTTAGCAAAAAAAGAGGGCTATAGTGTTTTTATACGCATCAAAAATGATTTAAGAATTGGAAAACTTCCTGGTGAAGAACTTATAAATGGATTGTGCATACTAATTGGTGCTGCTTTTTTACTGACTCCTGGAACATTAACTGATATTGTAGGATTTAGTCTTATTATTCCAATAACAAGATGTCATTTTACTAAACATATAAAAAATTGGTTTTCAAAAAAATATTTTTTTGATACTAAGGAATATCCCAAAAATAAACTCTAATTCTCGAATACGAATTCCTACGATTTAGGTAACTAAAGTGGATGACACTATGAAATTTATCATCTATACAAGTTGCAAATTTTTTCGAAGCAAATAAGCTCAATTAATTTAATAAATTTTGTAACTATTTACTTCGATTAATTTTTGTTCCAAATAATAATTATAAAACTACTACTTTAAGTTATCTACAGCTGCTTTTTCAATTACTAAACCTTCTGTATATCGTTTAAAAAACTTATCAAATCCATCAATATCTGATTCTGTAGGCTCTATTGTTTCTCCCATTTTGTCTTTGAAAATTTTATTGTTTAAAAAATCTCCCAATGAAAGTTTATAATTATTTATCATATAAGAAGCAAGTAAAGCAATACCCCATGCTCCACCTTCTCCTGCTGTTTCCATAATTGAAATTGGTGTTGTTGTTGCAGCCGCCATAATTTTTTGTCCAACTTCTTTTGTTTTAAAGAACCCTCCATGTCCCCTAATTTGATCTACCTTAACATTTTCCTCTTCAAATAAAATTTTCAAACCGATTTTAAGAGTGCAAAGTGATGCAAATAAATTACTTCTCATAAAATTAGCCAAATTAAAATTACTATCAGAAGATCTAATAAATAATGGTCTTCCTTCTTCAAATTTAGTAATATGCTCACCTGATATATATCCATATGAAAGTAAGCCTCCACAATCAAAGTCACCTTTTAGAGCTTGATTTAGTAATGTATCATATAATTTTGGTTTCGATATATCAATTCCAATAGACTTAATAGCTTCATTAAAAATTGAAATCCAAGCATCATAATCAGATGTACAATTATTAGAATGAACCATTCCAACTAAATTTCCATCTGGAGTTGTAACTAAATCAATTTCACTATGGACTTTTGAAAGTTCCTTTTCAAGTACAATCATCGCAAATACTGATGTACCTGCTGATACATTGCCAGTTCTAACAGATATACTATTAGTTGCAACCATACCTGTTCCAGCATCTCCTTCTGGTGGACAAAGCAAAATTCCATCTTTTAGGTCACCTGAAAGATCTAATAATTTTGAACCTTCTTTGGTTAGCATTCCTGCGTTTTCTCCAGCACAAAGAGGTTCTGGTAAAATATCTTCAATATTCCATAAAAATTTATATTCACTGGTAAATTCATTAAATTTTTCTATTAATTTCGAATTATATTTTTTTGTATTAAGATCAATAGGGAAAACACCTGAAGCTTCTCCAACTCCTAAAACTTTTTGACCTGTTAATCTCCAATGTACATAACCTGCTAAGGTTGTAATATGTTTAATTTCATTTACATGTTCCTCTTTATTTAAAATTGCCTGATAAAGATGTGCAATACTCCATCTTTCAGGTATTGGATAATTAAATAAATTCGTTAACTTTTCAGAAGCTTTACCAGTTATATTATTTCTCCAAGTCCGAAATGGTGTTAATTGATTATCATTTTTATCAAAAACCATATATCCATGCATCATTCCACTTATTCCTATAGCTCCAGTAGTTATTATACTTATTCCATATTTTTCTTTCACACTATTTTTTAATTCTTGATAACTGCCTCTAATTCCATTCCATACTTCATCTAGACTATAAGTCCATATATTATTAGCAAAACTGTTTTCCCAATCATAACTTCCTGAAGCTACAGGAAAATTATCTGATCCTATTAATACTGCTTTAATTCTTGTAGAACCTAATTCAATTCCAATACTAGTTCTTCCTTTTTCAATATCAATCTTATTTTGATAGTAATTGTTACTCATAATCTATTTCTCCTTTTTAAGTTTTAATTATTTTTATTTTAATATTTTATAACTAATTCATAATTAAACACTCAATATTTTTTATCTTTTAGGCATAATTAAATTCATATGATATATTTTATTTATATAATATATCATATTTTTTACACTATATTTAAATATAAAATTCTAAGGAGATTCTAAAAAATACTAACAACTCCTTTTTTAGATTCTCCTCACTTCGATAAATTTATTGGTATAAAATATTTATTCTTTATCTTCGCCTTTATTCTTATCTTTATTTTTATCCTTAATTTTTTCTATTGAATTTTTTACTACATCTTTAGATTTTTTAGAAATATCTTTTGTTTTATTTATAGCTACTTTTGTAGCCTCTTTTCCCTTTTCTGATTTCAGGAATATACCAGTTATCGAACCAAGAACAGTTCCAATTGCAATTCCCAATGAAAGTTTTTTCTTTTGCTCTCTCTTAATTTCTTGTTTAGATTTTAAACTAACATTCTTAAATTTTTTAATTAATGACATTACAATCCCTCCATTTTATTTAATTTTTAGTTTTTAATTTTACAAATCAGTAAAATAATACAGAATTAATATTATCAACATACTGGTAGGAATAAAAATATAATAGTTATTATATAATTTTATTAAGTATTCATTATATCATAAAATTTTTAAAATAAAAATCTATTTAGTCTAATAATACATAGTATTCAGACTGATTTTTCTTATAATTATCTTTCTTTTATTTATATTAATTTATTTTAAAAAAGAGTCATCTCAAATTTTTTGAGACAACCCTCATTTTTAAGCAGAATCAAAAAATAAACTAGTCAACTTTTTTTGAAAATTCGTTAAACCATTGATATTTTCAGAAAAAAATTGTCT
>JBDMZA010000104.1:0-14740 GCA_039770155.1 Clostridiales bacterium | reverse complement strand
TAGAAATATATTAATTTATAGAATATTTATAGAACATTTATAGAACATTTATAAAATATTTATAAAATATTTAATATTAGGTTTTAAAATTCTAGCACATCTAATATTTGAATTTATTGTATTATACTTCTCAGAATAATTATATTACATTTTATAACTATTTCATAATATTTTGTAATTATTTTATAATGTTTCGAAATTATTTAAATTTTAGGTAATAAAATTTTTCATTAAATCTTTACAAACTTCTTATACAAATGAAAATACCGATGCTTTAACGGATTTTTTTAATTTCCCATACTTGACCAATGATTTTTATCACCTTTTAAATTGTAAATTCCATATGAATCTGCAATAATATCAAGAGTATCAGTAGATGGATCTGTTACTGATTTTGGAAATATAACAGTATGGTAAGTTCCATCAGCATCTTCAATTTTAATAGGATTTTTTTTACTAGCTTTCCATGATATTAGCATATCAACAGCTGTACCTCCTATATGATTTGAATTTAATGCAGGTTCATATGATATATCCCACTTAGAAATCATATCTTTAGCAGCAGTTATTGACTTATTTAGAGTAGAATGACACCAATTTATTCTAACATCATCTCTTAGCGGAACATCTTCAGGATTAATTTGCCTCTGACTAATTAACCAAGCATAATGATAAAGATAGCAGGATTGCTCAGTTCTTAAAGTTGTTAGTATTTCAACTTTCACACCTGATTTTTTAAGAGTTTCAGTAAATTTTAAAACTTTTTCACGAAAACTTGCTTTAAGATCATTAATATCATTGCTACCCTTATATTTTTCACACCATTGTATACCACTTAATTTTATAGTTCCATCATCTATATCTAAACTATTATCTTTACTAATCTCAAGATTTTCATTTTGTTTGACATTGTCAAAAGATTTACCTGATTGTAAATCAAGTTCATTTTTATCATTATTATTATCTATTGTATTAGTTGAATAAAAAGATAACGAAGAGTGAGAAATGTAAATATAAATGTTGATAAATGCAATCAAAACAGCTGTAATTAAAGCAAATAACATGATTTTCTTTTTGCTCATAATTCAAATTCTCCTCAATACTACTGATTCATTTTTCATTCCAATTAACAAATGATAAACAATACCTTTTAAATAGTTTGTTTTAACTTATTTTAGCATAAAGTATTATTAATAATACTCTCTCGTCAATAATTTATATTTTTATTTGTTATTCTCTTTATTTTGACAATATAATTGATCCACAAATCCAAAATATACTCAAAAATCAATAGCACCATACCAATTTAAAATAAATATTACAATCTGTATATATAAAACCGATATAAGTAATGATTATTTATGTATTACTTTATCCTGAATAAGTTCACTCTATAAATCAATTTGACATTTTATAATTGTAAACATTACTAAATTCCAAAGGAGATGACATTGTGATTTTTTCCAAATTACCTAAATTAAAATCCTTAAAAGTTAAATTACTTATTTTTAATACAATTACAATTTTACTGGTTATAATAATATCAACCATGTATATGATACATGAATCAACTGATAATGCAATACAAGACATGAAGAACAGTCTTAAAAATCAATCAACTACAGCAAATATAATATTAAATAATGAAATAAATAAACTATCTGAAATAAACAATAGTATAGCAAAAACTGATTCATTAAAAACACTGATTCAATTTAATATGAAAGAACAGTTAGAAAACACATTCCTTGAATATGAAAAAAAATACACTAAAATAGATGAAATGATAGTTTATGATGGAAAAAATGAATTATACAAATCCTCTGATAAATATTCTAAATTGATAAAGGAAAAATATAATTCAAAAAAATCATTAACTGGAATTATTTCAAATTCAACACTTCAAATTTTCAGTTTAGAAAATATATTTGATGCAAATAACAAACATATTGGAGCAATATTAATTTCTCATGACATTACTAATAGTTTCAATTTGATCAAAAATATTAGTAAAAGTATAAATACCAATACAATGCTATATAAAAAGAATAATTTGATTGCAATGAGTAACAGCAAAGGAAAGATATTTAAGAATAATTCAAAAAAAAATATAACTTTAAATGTAGATATTAAGGAGTCAAAAGGTACTTTTCTTGGTGAGGCAAAAAATTTATTTAATCAAAATTATTTCATGTATTGTATTGCCTTGAAAGATTTTAAAGGAAACAATGTTGGTACACTAGCAGTAGGAAACTCTGATGTCAGATTAAAAGAAATAACAAATAATATATTCACAAACATGATAGCAATTGGAATAATACTATTACTTATAGGTTTTGTTCTTACATGGATTATCGCTACAATAATTACTAATCCAATAAAATTACTTCTATTGAAAATTAACTTATTACAAAAAGGCAATTTAACTGTTACAACTGAATATTCAGGAAATGATGAATTAAAAGAATTGTCTCTTGGCTTTAATAAAATGGTTAGTGATTTAAAATGTATAGTTGAAATGATTATTAAAAGATCTAACACTATAAGTGAAATAAATAAAGATTTGTTTACTAAATTTAAAAATCTAGTTGATAGCATGAAAAATATAAATACTCAAATGTCTACAATCGATTTTAGTTCTACTGATAATACATCAGTAGTTAAAGAAGTTAATCTAGAAATGCAAATAGTTGCCACAGGTGCTAGTAATATTGTTATTACTACAAGTAAAAATTCCGAAAAAAGCAATACCACTGTTATTAAAACTATAGATACTCAATCAAAATTGTCTATTGCAAAAAAAAGTTCTAACTCTATTTTAGATGAATATAACGCATTAAAACATATTATGGATGGTATGGATAATATAGCGATAAGAAGTGATGGAGTTGTTAGTTTAATTAATGGAATTGCAAATACTACAAAATTATTATCTTTAAATGCTTCTATAGAAGCAGCTAAAGCTGGGATACATGGAAAAAGTTTTAATATAGTTGCTACTGAAATTAGAAAATTATCAGAAAGAATCAAGGAGCAAACTGGTGTTGTTACAGGTTTTAATAGAGAATTAATGAATTATGTTGGAAAGTTAAAAATGAAATTAGCGGATAATTCTATTGCTATATCAACAAATCTAGAAGCTATAAATGACCTCGAAAATGAATTTTTAAATTTAATTGATTTTATAAAAGAATCTGATACATCAATGAAAGAAGTAGTTGGTTCAGCTACAAATCAAGCCTGCTCAGTTCAAGAAATATCATCATCATTAGAACAGATCTCAATTAACTCTGTCAAAACTTCGGATAGCGTTTCAAATATAACTTCAATACTAAATAATGAATATAATTCTTTTGAAAATTCATTTGAAAAACTTGAAAATTTAAATAATGAATTTAGTAAACTAAAAGTTTTAGTAAGCCAATTCAAAGTAAATTAAAACTAAGGGAGGATTTAAAATGTACAAAACAAATCTAAGTAAAAATTTATTGGTTATGTTCTTAATCTTAATTTTAGCAGCATCATCTATAACATCATGTAGTAGTGGTAATAAAGAAGAAACAATAACTGAAAATAAAAAAGTTGAAAATACTTCTAATGAAAGTTCTGACGAAGACACTGATAAAAAAGACTCTGAAATAACAGCAGATTTAAGTGACAAAAAAGTTGCAATTTATGTTGAAATGAATGACCCTGAATTAAAAAAATCTTTAAAAAGTTCAATTGAAACTTACAAGAGTATTGGAATCAAAGAGGAACAAATAACAATATATAATAGTGAAGAAGATTTAAAATATCCTTCAAAAGTATTAGAAAAAGTCAATGCCTTAAAACCAGATGTTTTGCAAATAATCCCGGGGTTACCACTTGGTTTAAGAAAAGATATGATAGGTAGTGAAATCCCTGTTGCAGTAGCAATAGTCGCAGAAATCAGTTGTGATAAAAATGGTTTACCAACAGAAAATATTTTTGGTATAAGATCATACGCAAAAGATATGCCTGGAAAATTATATAATATACTAAATACAGTAGCACCTCCAAATGGAAAAAAAGCAGGTTATATACATATGTCAAAGGAAAAAAGTATTGCCCCTGAAATTGTAGAACCATTTCTTAATGATTTAGATATAGAATTAAAAGAATTTATAGAAGTCGATGATTATGAAGATTCTATAGCAGCTTCTGAAAAACTTCAAAATGATGATGAAATCGATTGGGTTCTCTTTGGTTCACTCCCACATTCAATGAAAGACGGATCACCAGCTAATTATGAAGAATTACTTCAAAAAGTGAACAAAATAATAAAAAAACCTACAGGAGCATTTTTTGATAGATATGTAGCAAGTGGTGCATTATGTGGAGCTACAATAGATGTTAAAGAAGTTTTTGGAGCACAAGCTGCTGAAATGGCTACAGAGCTTTTAAAAGGTAAAGATATTAAGGAATTAAAAATCCAAGATCCTAAAAAAGTACACATTGTTTTCAATAAGCAGACTGCTGATAATTTGAATATAGAAATACCCGAAGATCTTTTTACTTCAGCATATAGAATATATACTGACAATAAAAATAATTACATTGGTAAAAACTAATCAAATATAATATATAAATTTAAGTAAATAAAAAAGTAAAATCAAATTTTAAATACATTTGATTTTACTTTTTTATTTTATGGATTTATTTTAGCCATCCATTAGTAATGTAAGTATTTTACTTTACGAAATTTAATTTATATTATAAAATATTGTAAGAAATATAATAAAGAGAAGAGGAATTTTTCATGATGGTATGGAATTATTTGCAAACTTTATTTTCAAAAGTAAAGGTACAAAAGCAATTACTTTCTATTTTCTTTATTGCAGTATTAATTCCAACAGCTATTATTGGTACTATTTTACTTCTTAATAATCAAAAATTATTAACCCACAACTTTGAAAATCAAGTAAAGTTAGATAATTTAAGAACAAAATCCATCATGTTTGATGTAACTACAAACTTATATAATACTTCAGAAAATCTTGTTTCTGATAATAATCTTCATAAATTTCTTATAGAATTGTATTCTAATAAAGAATCCCAAACGTATATTGATGGTTATAATCATCTTCAAACAGTTTGTAAAAATGATACTTCAATTTCCTCTTTAAAAATTTATACATTAAAAAAAGCAACTGAAAATTTTGAATATCTAGAGTACGCTGATGATACAATAAAAAAGACTGATTGGTTTATTAAAGCAATTGGTCAAGCTAATGTTTTTTGGCAGAGTAGAGCTGTAGAAGATAGTCTTCATAATAAAAGTCATGAACTTATTCTTTATCGTAAAATCCCTCTACCTGAAATAAGAAGTTATGCAGTACTTGAAATAAATGTAAGCAATAATTATCTTAAAAATAGAATTTCTAACAATTTACTTTCTTCAACTGTTTCAGTAAATCAAGATCCTGTATTTTTTAGTACTCAGCGTAAACAAATAGGACTAAATTCTCCTGTTTATATAAATTATCAAGAAGAATACTATCAATTTTTAGGAAAGTTAAAATATAATGATTCCACATATATGGGTAATATTTCTACACTCAAACCCTATAGATCAAATGATAAAATATATATCATCATCATCGACTCTCAGGCATATTCATATGTAAATAAAATTACACTTAGTTACTTTATTATTGTTATAATTATTATATTATTGCCTACCATTTTTGTTTATCTATTTATAAAGTATTTCAGCGGTCGTGTAATTACACTTCGCGGAGCAATGTATAAAGCAAGTTGTGGAAATTATGATATAGTAGATTCTTTTAATGGAGATGATGAACTTTCTGAAACTTTTAATGATCTAAGTATAATGATACATAAAATTAAAGAAAAAGAAGCTAGTATATATATGGCACAAATCAATGAACAAAAAATTACAAACCGACAACAGCAAATGGAATTTAAGATGTTGGCAAGTCAGATTAATCCTCACTTTCTTTATAACACATTGGAAATGATACGTATGAAAGCACTAAATGCCGGTAATAAAGAAGTATCTACCGCTATTAAATTACTTGGAAAATCAATGCATTACGTATTAAATAATGTTGGAACTGTTTCAACCACTTTAAATAAAGAATTAGAACATATTAAAACATATCTAGCTATTCAAAAACTACGTTTTTATGATCGAATAAACTACATAATAGATATACAAAAAGACTTAAAAATAAATACATATAATATTTTACCTTTACTATTACAACCTATTGTTGAAAACGCTATTTTACATGGTTTAGAATGTATAGAAAAGGATGGTCAAATTATACTGGAAATCTTCAAAAAAGGTGATGACTTCCTTTATATCAAGATTTCAGACAATGGTATTGGTATGGTAGAAAAAGAATTAACGAATGTTTTATATAACATAAATCATCATGATAAAACTTCTTCACATAGTATTGGTCTATACAATATAAACCAGAGAATTAAGCTTTTTTATGGTGAAATCTATGGAATTTCTTTAGAAAGCACTCAAAACAAAGGTACAACAGCAACCATAACGCTTCCACTGAACAATAAGAAGGGAGAGAATTAATGAAAGTATTAATTGCAGACGATGAATTAGATGTGTTAAAAGGCTTAAAGCATATTATTAATTGGCAAAATCTTGGATTTGACATCTGTGGTGAAACTCTTAATGGGGAAAAAGCTTTTAAAATGATTCTAGAACTTCAACCAGATTTAGTTATATTAGATATCAAAATGCCTAAAATTAGTGGATTAGATGTAGTCCGAATGGCAAAAGAGCATCAGTTTTCAGGTAAATTTATTATTTTAAGTGGTTATTCCAATTTTAATTATGCAAAAACCTCCATTCAATATGGAGTTGATTTTTATATAACTAAGCCCATCGATGAGGAAGAACTGGAATCAGCTGTAATATCAGTACGTGATAGGATTCAAGAAGAACAAAGAAGACTATCAACATTATCTTCATATCGTGAAAAAGCAAAAAAACTAATATTACAGGATATTTTAAAAAACAAAGCAAATTATAGTTCTTTAGAACTACAAGACTTATACCAACCATCAACTATATATCAAATCATATTATATGAAAATTTTAATTACAATAATCACCACAATATATTAGATCTTCCTGGCATTCTTAGAGAATCAAACTATGATAATAATTCTTTTGAGTATATATCATTCGATGGAAAAAACATCATATTGTTAAAAGGTGATTTTGCAATTAAATCTTTTGAACATTTACTCCAAAAATATGAATATCCTCCACAAAAAGATTCTCTTTTAGATTTACTTTTTTTTGCATGTGGTAGAAAAGTTTATCAAATATCAAATGTTCACCTTTCATATAAAGACTCTCTAACTCTTATGGAGCGAAGATTTTATTGTAAACCTAGTCAACATATAATCAGCAGTGAAAACCTCCCAGAAAGCAATACACTATACTACAATATTTCATCAAAAATAACCTCTGAATATAGTCAACTTTTTATTGATTATATTCAAACTCATAATCGATCTATGATAATTGAAACTCTTGGTGATCTAGAAAAAAAATTGTATCATTCTACAGATAGTACCATTTCAGTAAAGTACTTTCTAGCTGATATATTTATTCAGGTTAAATTGGTATTAACCCATCTATACAATAAAATATCAATCCCTTTTCCCACAAATGCTATAATAATAGAGTTTATTGAAAAACAATACTATATATATGAAATTATGAATTTTTTCAAGGAACAGTTTATAATGTGTATGAATGCAGTGAGTTCATCTTCAAGTGATAGTATATTGGGTGAACTTCTTTATTATATTTCTCATAATTACAGGGAAAATTTAAAACTAGAACATATAGCTCCATTATTTGGATATAATAGTTCTTACCTTGGGAAACTATTTAGTAAAAAAATAGGCAAAAATTTCAATTCTTACTTAGATCAAATACGTGTAGATAAATCAAAAAAATTACTTGCTGAAAACAAACTAAAAGTATATGAAGTAGCTGAAAAAATAGGTTACAAAAATGTTGATTATTTTCATAAAAAATTCAAAAAACATGTAGGAATTAGCCCAGCAGAATACCGCAAAAAACTTTTATAGAATCCAAAAAAATAAAATCACACTTTTCATACATAGTTTCATATGAAAAATGTGATTTTTTTACATCAATTTCTTATTTACTTGCTTCAACTCTTTCAGCATTCTGATCCTTTGCATTTTTCATATCAACTTTCAATACATCTTTATAACCTAACCCATCTAATTTATCCTGCATATCTTTTAAATTTTTATCATATTCTTTTTCATTTTTTGAAAAAATCATCTTCCAGGAATACTCAACAACCAATGCTTTACACTGATTCCTGATTGTAGCTATATCAGAACTTTCCTCAGGTTTTACATAACTTGTACCTGGGGCAACTAAAATCTTATCATTATTTATCAAATATTCTTTAGTTGTTTTTGCCCCCATTTTTTCTCGCCAATCTTCATCTAATTTAGTCTTAGTATCTTCAATTACAGACTCCCATAAATTAAAATCATATGGTTCGTTGGTATTAGGATCTATATCAGTAATATTTAATGTTCTAAAATTCAATGTAGAAATTCCATCTTTGAAAATTCCGCCACCCCATTCTTTAGATACTTTAGCTTCAGGATTGTATAGTGCATCTTTACCATATTCAGTAAGTACAGCTTTACCATCTTTCATTTCCCATGTTAAACCTTCAGGTCCACAAGCACCATTTGCTTGTCCATTTATTTCTGAACCTTCAGGTGAATATAACCAATCAATAAATTCTGCTAATCTATCCGGATCTTTTGCCTCACTTCCAATTGCCATAACACTTTTAGAATTACCATCTGGATTACATCCATATGATAATACTTTCATATCATCAATAGGTGCAAGCATATACCCTTTTCCCTCATCTTTTCTCTCTTTTGTATTATAACTAGTTTGTCCAAGCCACGGCCATGGTGAATACAATACCTGTCCTTCTTTATATTTATTACTCAATGTATCAAAATTTTGAGTTGTAGATTCTGGATCTACTATACCCATTTGATTAGCATCATAAAAGAATTTTAATACTCTAACATACATTGAATCTGAATCTATAATACTTTGATAATCTGATCCATCAGCTTTTGCAAGTACAAAACCAAGTTCATCATATCCATATAAACAGGTTGGCTGTTTTGCATTATTCATCATCATATCATCCCAGTCCTTGAAAAGCGATATTGCATAAGTTTTATTACCCTTATCACTTTTAGGACTTTCTTTTTGCATTTTTTCAAGTACTGGAAGCAAATCTTCAAGAGTATCTATTTCAGGATAACCAATTTTTTTGTAAGTATCCCATCTTAGATATGGTCCAAAAACAAGTTCATTTCCTTCACTTGGAGTAGTTGATGTCTGATTTGAAATAGACTCTGGTACTGCCCATATACCTTCTTTCCCGGCTAAATCTCCAATAGAATTAATTGCAGATTTGTAATCTTTTAAAATGTCTTTATCTTTCAACAAATCTGTCATATTCATCAATAATCCTGAATCTACAAGATCCTTTAGTTTACCATTTTCAGTTTTTGTAGTTATTAAATCTCCTAAATTACCTGCTGCTGATCTTGTTTGAAATAAAGTTTCTCCACCACCTGCTACATTTGGAGCAATAATATTTAATTCCATATTAAATTTGTCTTTTACAATCTTCCCAAACCATCCTGATTGAATTCCTTGATAATTTGCGTTATGTGCAAAAACATCAACTGTTAAAAGTTCATTTTTTCCATCTTTTGATGAACCTTCACCCTCTTCTTTGTCAGAACATCCGCTGAATAATGAAGCTAATAATGTTACACATAAAAATAAGTATGTTAATTTTTTTTTCACTTTAATTCCCCCTTATTTTCTTTATATTAGACATAATCAAAAATTTCATATGACAATTTTTTTATGAAAATACCAATGTTTTAACGAATTTTTAAAAAAAGTTGACTAGTTTATTTTGATTCTGCCTTATAGTTTTAATACTCGGTATAATTTTTAGGTTATCCTAATATACAAACTTTTATATTAACCTTTCACAGAACCTATCATAATTCCTTTTACAAAGTACTTCTGAAACATTGGATATATAAATAAAATCGGCATTACAACTAATACTGACACTGTCATACGTATAGAAGTTCCAGTTTGCGTTGTAGCAAGATTTGTTGCACTTAAAGTTGAAGTAGAACTATTTTTAACCATCGATGCAAGAGAATTGGCCTGATTAATATATGTATATAGTAAATACTGTAAAGAATAAAGCTTTTGCTCTGTAATATAAAGTAATGTATCTTGAAATGAATTCCATTGTGCTACTGCTGAAAAAATAGCAATTGTTGCAAGTATAGGGGTACATGTAGGTAAGATAATACTAAAAAATATTTTTAAAACTCCTGCACCATCTATTTCTGCAGCTTCTTGTAATGATTTTGGAGTAGATTCTACATATGTTTTAACCAGAATGATATTAAAGGGCTGAACAATAACAGGAATAACATATACCCAGAATGAATCTGTCAAATTAAGTGTTTTCATTGTAATAAACAATGGAATCAAACCTGCATTAAAAAACATAGTTATAATAAAAAAACGATACCAGAATTTTCTGCCCCACATCTTTTCCTGTGTAAACATAAATCCCAAAAATGCTGATGCAAAAACAGTAAGAGTAGTTCCAATAACTGTTCTTCCGACAGATATCATTGCTGATGTAGTCAATCCACGTATTTGTATAATTTTCACATAATTCTCAAAGTGTATTTTTTGAGGCAAAAAGTTAATCATACCATTAGCACTTAAATCATTTGCACTAATTGTATTAATGATTAAATAATAAAATGGATATGCACAAATTAAAGTAATTATGCCAAAAACTAAATAGTTTATAATATTAAATGATGCATTTCCTATAGTTAAATCTTTCATTATTTTTCTTTTATTTTTTTTCACATTGTTTGGAGTTTTCTCTACACCCATTATTCTTCCCTCCTTATACTATAGATTCTCCACGGGTTTTCTTAGAAACAATATTAGCAATGGTTAACAAAGTCACACTTATAATACTCTTTAGCATACTTATAGCAGTTGCTAAAGACAAATTATTGCCTGTCATACCAACATTATATACATAAAGGTCTAAAACCTGTATATGCTGTCTATTAAATGCATTTTGAAACACATAATATTGATCTATACCATTATTGAGGAAGTTAGCAATTGATAACATCAGCAATACAAAAAATATAGGCAACATTGCAGGTAAAGTTATACTTTTCATCACTTGGAATCTGCTTGCTCCATCTACTTTAGCAGCTTCATAAAGTTGAACATCAATTGAAGAAATGGAAGCAAGATACATAATTGCACCCCATCCAAGACCTTTCCATACATACCACGCAATCATCCAAAGCCAGGTGTGATTATCACTATCTAGAAATTTAATTGGATCAGTAATGACACCCATATTCTGTAATATTGTATTTAGCATACCATTAGTAGAAAATATACTAAATGCAATTGCATAAACTAAAACCCAACTAATAAAATTAGGTAATGTTGTTAATGTTTGTACTAAACCTTTATACCATTTACATTTTATTTCATTTAGAAATAAAGCAAATGCAACTGGAAATATAGATGTTAAAACTCCTAATAAACTCATAGCAAATGTATTTCTCATTACCTGCATTAGTTGAGATATTTGTGTTTTATTCGCAAATAGTGTTTTAAACCATTTTAATCCAACATATTCAGATTGAAATAAACTTCTTGGTGGTTTATAATCAAAAAAAGAATAAATCCATCCATGCAATGGAAAGTATGCGAATAAAAAACATAAGACAATAAATGGTAAGATTAAAAGGAATAATTGTTTACTGGTCTTTGTTTTCTCATTCATTTTTATAATTTCTCCCTCTTTTAAGCACTATAGCACATCTTAGTAATAATTTTATTTTATCATTATTTTTTTATTTCCAATACCAGTATTTTTTCACATTGTTTATAGTAAACATTAGTCTTTTTAATAAATACATAAAAAATCTCTGTTTTTTTATGTACTTTATCTATTATTCTTATAGTAGATGTTTTTGAATATATCAAATATTATAAAAGAACAGTTATATAAAAAATTAATCAAAATTATTTTTTTAGATTTTATACCTTAGGAATATTCAAAAAATAAACATTAATTTAAGTAAACTTCAAACGAAAAAACTATCGAAAGGAATGATTTAACCATGAAGTTTAATAGTCCTCTATTTCAATTTATATATACACTAAGTGAATTCATTATGTTAAACCTTGTATTTTTAATATGCTGTATACCAATTTTTACAATAGGTGCCTCTTTAAGCGCCCTCTACCAGGTTACTCTTCAAGAAGCAAGAGGTGAACATGGATATATCATAAAAAAATTTTTCTACTCTTTTAAAGAAAACTTTTCTACTTCTACATTCGCATTCCTTATATATTTTTTCATAGGTTATATTTTATTCTTTAATCTATTTTTTTGGGCTTCTATGGGTACAATAATTTCTTCAGTAATACTATTATTAATAAGTCTTGCCAGTCTAATATTAACAATTTCTTTCTTGTATACTTTCCCACTAATTGCTAGATTTAATAACTCAACAATTCAAACTATTAAAAATTCATACATAATAGCTATGACACATAAAAAACGAACACTTTCAATACTTGCAATACTTATTGTAACTATTACTTTTATTGTCTTAGCACCAGTATTCAGATTATTTATGATAATAGTAGGATTTTCTTTTATTGCATATTGTAATTCCTTTTTATTTGTCAAAACTTTCAAAGAGTATGAACCTATTAATTATTCTAAATAATATCAGATTTATTTCATTGATTGCCAATACAACCTAATATTAGTGATTCTTAGGTTTTGAAAATGCAATACTATTTTTTATGATTATTTTATTGTCTTAAAATTTATGAAGTCCTTGACATCTTTCTATATTGAAAATATACTGTAGAAAGAAACTAATTAAAATAAAGTAAAAGGAGTTGTTGTATTATGTCAGTAAGATATTCTTTGGTGATTTTGAAATAACTAAATATTGTGTATAGTAACATATTATATAATCCAAAAATAAATTTAATTCTCAAGTATAAATTCACGCAGTTTAAGTGTACTTCAGGCGAAAAGAATTCAGTATTATTTTTTTAGATTTTATTTATGTAAGCTATACAAACTAATTAAGCAACCAAAATTGTATATTAACAATATGAAGTTAACACGCATTGGTAGCGTGTTTTTTTGATGGTTAAATACATATATAAGAATCATATCTTATACTACAGTTGTTTACTATACTGTAGTATTTTTATGTGTTTTTACACTTATAATTTTTTAGACTATCTTAAGAAAGGAATTTTTGAAAATGAATATAAAGGATTATGGATGGAATGACTTCTTTCAAAAAGAATTCGATAAATTAAATATTACAAACTTAATTCCAGGAAGAATTTTAACTGATTTTGGACAAAATGTAAGAGTATACACTAAATTTGATGAACTTCTGGTTGAAAAACCAATAAATAGACCTGATCTCCAGTATGCTGTAGGTGATTGGATAGCAATAGAAAATATAAATATTGTTTCAAAACCAACAATAAAGTATATACTCCCAAGAAAAACTAAATTTTCACGAGCAGCATCTGGTATTGAAGTTAAGGAACAAATAGTTGCAGCTAATATTGACACAGTATTTATAATGCAATCATTAAATAAAGATTTTAATTTAAAAAGGTTAGAAAGATACCTTATAGCATCATGGGAAAGTGGTGCTATCCCAGTAATCATACTAACAAAATCCGATTGCTGTAATAATGTTTCAGAAAAAATTTTACTTGCAACTGATATAGCTCCTGGTGTAGAAATTTTTGCGATAAGTAATATTACTAAAAATGGTTTTAGTAATTTATTAAAATATTTTGATAAAGGAAAAACAATAGCTCTACTTGGTTCATCAGGTGTTGGTAAGTCTACTTTTGTAAATTCGCTGTTAAACTATAATATAATGAAAACTCAAGAAATAAGAGAAGATGATAGCAAAGGAAGACATACTACTACTCACAGAGAACTTATCTACTTACCAGATGGTGGATTAATTATTGATACCCCTGGAATGAGAACATTAAGTCTATGGGAATCTGAGTCTGGTATGGATATAATGTTTGGAGAAATCGAAAAATTAATTACTACTTGTCGCTTTTATGATTGTACACATAACAGCGAACCAGGGTGTGCCATTAGAATATCACTTAACAATGGTACATTAGACCAAAAAAAATGGGCTTCATGGCTTAAGCTTCAAAAAGAAATTAAATTTCTTGAAAACAAAAAAAATCAAAAACTTAAACAGCATGATAAAGAGTTTGGTAAAATGCAAGCTAAACACAAGAGAAATACTATAAAAAGAAAGACTAATTATTGATCCATCTAAAAAATAAATCTACATTTTAAAATAATGAATCACACAATTTTAGCAATTCTCAAATTTTAAAAATGTGATATTATTTTTTAGGATTTCCTAATATAAAATTGATTAATTTATTAGAGACTATTTGGAATCTCATAAACAATATACATGATTTAACATATATACCTTTATAAGTGCTTAAACTGATAAC
>JBDMZA010000103.1:0-4293 GCA_039770155.1 Clostridiales bacterium | reverse complement strand
CTTGAAATGTAGATTTGTTTGAATCTTATAAAATAAAATTAGAAATTTATACTATTTAAATATTTTAGAAAGTGGTGATAATCTGTGTATTCCAATATAGCTGTAAAAAAATGGGTAGAGGAAATGGCTAAACTTACTAAACCTGATAACATAGTGTGGTTAGATGGAAGTGAGGAAGAAAAAGAAAGATTAGAAAAGGAAGCTTGTGAGGTAACTGGAGAATTAGCAAAATTAGACCAGGAAAAACGTCCAGGATGTTTTATTCACAGAACTGCAGTAAATCACGTTGCAAGAGTTGAGCATAGAACTTTTATTTGTACTTCAAAAAAAGAAGATGCAGGACCTACAAATAATTGGATGGCTCCAAAAGATGCTTATGATAAATTGGAAAAATTATTTGATGGTTCAATGAAAGGTAGAACTATGTATGTAATACCTTATTTAATGGGACCTGCAAAATCAAAATTTAGTAAAGTTGGGGTTGAAGTAACAGATAGTATTTATGTTGTTTTAAATATGAGAATAATGACAAAAATGGGCAAAATCGCTATGGATTTTCTTGGTGATTCTGATGACTTTGTTAAAGGATTACATGGAAAAGCAGATATTGATGAGGAAAAAAGATATATTTGTCATTTCCCTGAAGATAAAACAATTTGGAGTGTAAATTCAGGTTATGGTGGAAATGTACTCCTTGGGAAAAAATGTTTTGCATTGAGAATTGCTAGCTTTTTAGGAAAACAAGAGGGATGGATGGCAGAACATATGCTAATATTAGGAATTGAAGATCCTAAAGGTAATGTTTCTTATGTTGCAGGTGCTTTTCCAAGTGCATGTGGTAAAACAAATTTAGCAATGCTTATTCCGCCTGAAATATATAAAGATAAAGGTTATAAAGTGTGGACTGTTGGAGATGACATAGCATGGATGAGAGTTGGAGAAGATGGAAGACTATGGGCTATAAATCCTGAAGCAGGTTTCTTTGGAGTTGCTCCTGGTACAAGTATGAAGAGTAATCCTAATGCTTTGTTAACTACAAATAAGGATACTATTTTTACAAATGTTGTTCATACACCTGACAATAATGTATGGTGGGAAGGTATGGGAACAGAACCTCCAAAAGAAGGTGTTGATTGGAAGGGTAATCCTTGGACACCAGAAAGTGGTCGAAATGGTGCTCATCCAAATTCAAGATTTACTGCAAAAGCTGCTAATTGTCCTTCTATATCTCCAAATTGGGAAGACCCTAAAGGAGTTCCGATTTCGGCGATCTTATTTGGTGGAAGAAGAGCTAAAACAGCACCACTTGTATACCAATCTTTAGATTGGGTAAATGGTGTTTTTGTAGGTGCAACTATGGCTTCTGAAACTACTGCAGCAGCAAGTGGTGCTGTTGGAGTAGTTAGGCGTGATCCTATGGCTATGTTACCATTTTGTGGATATAATGTAGGTGATTATTTAAATCATTGGCTAGAAATGGAAGAAAAATTAACTAATCCACCAAAAATATTTAATGTAAATTGGTTTAGAACTGATGAAAAAGGTAAATTTATTTGGCCTGGATTTGGAGAAAATTTCCGTATTTTAAAATGGATATTAGATAGATGCGAAGGTAAAGTAGAAGCTAATCAGTCGGCAATTGGTTATATTCCAAAAGCTGAAGATATCGAACTTGATGGAATAGATAATGAAATTACAATAGATATTCTGAAGGATTTATTAAAAATTGACAAAGAATCATGGATTGATGAAGTTAATAATCAAGAAGAATTTTTCAAAAAATTTGATAGACTTCCAGAAAAAATTAAAAAACAATATAATAATTTAGTTGAAAGAGTAAAAGAAATGGAATAATTTATTTTTATATAAAAAAAGCCGATACATTTTTTGAAACTTGTATTGGTTTTTTTGTTTATAAAAATGTTTGTATTTTAAAATAAAGGAGTTATGATTTATGAAAATAAATTGTGTCAGATGTATTTATTTTTATATAACTTGGGATGTTAAGAATCAAAGAGGATGTAAATATCATGGATTTAAGTCCCAAAAACCACCGTCAATGGTTGTTTATGAAAGCTCTGGTGATAATTGCGTAGCTTATACTTTAAAGGAAAAGAAATATAAGAAAAAAAAGTAATTTAAATTGAATATTTATAAAAAAAATAAGCAATTAATTTTTAGGAGAATCTAAAAAGTTCAAAACTGTATATGCAATTAATTCAAGTCCAAACTGTATACAATTTTCATCAGGATTGAACTTATTACTATGTAAATTATAATTAGAATTTACATTTAAGCAACCCAAATGAAATAGGGCTCCAGGGACTTTTTGGGTGTAGTATGCAAAGTCTTCTGCAAGCATAAGTGGAATAGCATTATTGAAAATATCTTTAGGAGCTAGAATATCTTTTGCAGATTTTATGATAAGGTCAACAATTTCTTCATCATTTATGACTGGTGGATATTCTACTTCATAAAATAATTTATATTCTACATCAAAGGTTTTGGTTATTGATTCAATAAGAGTGTCTATTTTTTTGAATATTTTATAATCTAAGGAAGAGTTGAATGATCTTACAGTTCCTCTTATTATAGCCTCTTCAGGAATTACATTATAAGTATTACCAGAATTAAATGAAGTTATGGTTAATATTGCACTTTCTAAAGGATCTTCATTTGGTACTACAATTTTATTTATGAGATCAACTAGATTTGATGCAATTAAAATGGGATTAATAGATTTATTAGGTTGAGCAGCATGTCCACCTTTCCCTTTGATTATTATTTTGAGTTTACTGTTAGAAGCCATAGCAGGACCTTTAGATACTGAAATTTGACCTGTTTTTAAATTTGGAGATACATGTGTTGCAATTATACTATCTACATTTGGTGAACTTAAAATTCCTTCAGAAATCATTTTTTTTGCTCCTGCATAGCCTTCTTCACCTGGTTGAAAAATAAATATTATATTACCATACAGATTATTTTTTAAAAGAGATAATATTTTGGCTACACCTAGGACTATCGACATATGAAGATCATGTCCGCAAGCATGCATAACTCCTTTGTTTTTTGAATTAAAAGTATTTTTATTCATTTCTAGAACAGGTAATGCGTCCATATCAGCTCGGATAGCGATTGTTTTTCCAGAAAATTTACCTCTTAATATGCCTTTAACACCAGTTTGTGCTATTTCATCATGTGTTTCAATTCCATATGATAAAAGCTTATTTTTAATAAATTTCGAAGTTTTGAATTCCTGAAAACTTAATTCAGGGTTAGAATGTAAATATCTTCTTGTATTAATTATATCTTCTATAATTTCATTAGAATATTTTTTAATAGTTTCTATATACAATTAAATCACCCAAGCATAGTATATAATATAAGAGTGATTTTTGCAATTTAAGGAGTTTCATAGGAAAGGATAATAAAATTGAGATTTGTAGAAAAACCAAATTTACCAATATCTGAAGTAAAACTTGTTATTTTAGACTATAGAGCAAGCAATGATGTTGTTAATCTTTTGAAGAGTATGAATATTGAAATAATATTTACAAAAAAAAATAAAGTTATATATAATGCAATATCAGGTCATCCTGATGTTGCTTTAGTTCATATAGGAAAAAATAAATTTGTGTGTGAACCGACAATTTCTAATATCATTGTTGATCAATTAAAATCATATGGTGCTGAAGTTATAAAAGGAGAAATAAGACTAAAAGAATTATATCCAACTAATATTGCATATAATGTAGCTATAATAGGAAAATATGTTATACATAATTTTATGTATACAGATAGAATCCTGCTAGAAGAACTTAAAAAATTAAATTATAATTTTATTAATGTAAAACAAGGTTATACAAAGTGTATGATTTCAGTTATAGATGAAAATTCTATTATAACTTCAGATAATGGAATATATAAAATTTGTAGAAAAAAAGGAATTGATACTTTATTAATTAATGAAAAGGAAAATATTTCATTGTTTGAAATAAAACATGGTTTTATTGGAGGTGCAACAGGAAAATTATCAAAAAAAATTATTGGAATAACAGGAGAGTTTGGTAGACTAAAATCAAAAGATTTAATTTTAAAATTTTTAAATAAAAAAAATATTTCTATCTGGAATTTATCTAAAAAAGAAATTATTGATATAGGCAGCATTTTGCCTATAATGGAAAAATAAAGTGATATAATATGACAAAATACATGTAAAATGCCAAAATACTACTTTAATATATAAATAAATCAAAATTACAACATTATTTTCTTATTTTATATTGACAT
>JBDMZA010000102.1:0-19749 GCA_039770155.1 Clostridiales bacterium | reverse complement strand
TCCAAAAAATAAACTCTAATTCTCGAGTATGAATTCGCATGATTTAAGCGAACTTCAGATGAAAAGAATTTGGTATTATTTTTTAGGTTCTCCTAATTGTATGCGAATCGTTTTAGTTGTGGATGGAGGTATTGGTTATGGATTATAAAGGGAAACTAATTGAAAATGAATATAGAATATATAAAAAATTAGGTGATGCAAAAACAGGAAATTCATGGCTTGCACAAAATAATTGTGAAGAAAATTATGTTGTAAAAATACTAAAAAAGAAAAATATAACAAATACTAATGAAGGTTATATAAGATTTAAAAATAATATACAAAAAGTAAAAGATCAATTAGGTGAAGGTATGCCTAAAATTAAGAAAATTAGTGAAGATGAAGATCTATATTACATTATTACTGATTATATAAGTGGAGATAATCTTCAAAGCTTTATTAATAAAGGTATTAAATTTTCTATTGAAGAAGTAGTAGATATAGTATATAAAATGTGTAAAATACTAAAAACAGCACATGATTTAAATATTATACATACAAATATAAGTCCTAAAAATATTATATTAAATAAAAAGAATAATAAAAGAGAGGATTTTTTACAAGTTTATATACTCAATTTTTGTTTAAATAGTATAAGGAGCATTGATTTTGAGAAGGATTTCTTATTTGATAAATTTTATTATATTTCACCGGAACAAAGTGGATACATAAAAAGAAACATTGATGTAAGATCTGATTTATATTCTATAGGAATTTTATTCTATCAATTATTAACAAATAGCTTACCTTTTAGAAATGATAATTTAAATAAATTGATTTTTATGAATATATCAACGATACCCCAAAAACTTGTCAAAATTAAACCTGGAATACCCTTAGTTCTAGAAAATATTATTTTAAAACTTTTAAAAAAAAATCCATCAAAAAGGTATCAAAATATAGATGGTTTGATAAAAGATCTGGAGAAATTTAAAAGTGGTTATAAATATTTTGAAGTTGGTTTAGAAGATAATTTTAGTAAGTTAGATTATAGAATAGGCTTAATAAATAGAGATAAAGAATTTCAGTTTCTTATCTCTAAACTTAACAGTGCATTAAATAAAAGAGGTTCGATTTGTTTAATAAAGGGAGAAGCGGGGATTGGTAAAACAAGATTTATAGAAGAATTTCAAAATTATGTTTATGGTAAAAAAGTTATATTTTTATATGCTAGTTGTTTAGAAAGGGAAACTAAAATTCCTCTAAGTGTATTTAAAGAAGCATTAAATACCTATTTAAAGTATTATAAAAATCATACATTAAATGAGAGAGAAATTATAAAAAAAGAGATAGAAAAAAATATTGGTGATTTAGGAGAAGTTCTTGTAAAATTTAATCCCTCTTTAAAGTGTTTAATTGATACTACAAATTCTGCAATTAATTTAAATTCAGATAAAGAGATTTTTAGATTAGGAATTGTCATAAGAGAATTCTTAAAAGGGCTTTCTAATTATTATTCTGCTGTTGTATTGGTATTAGAGGATTTACAGTGGATTGATGAAGGAAGTTTAAGGATATTAAAAATTATTATTCCAGATATATCAATGTTAAAATTAATTATTGTAGGAAGTTATAATGAAATTGAAAACAATTGTTCAATCAAAAGGTTTATAGATTTTTCAGTAGAGAATAAATATAAGTTATTTAGAATTGTACTTAAACCTTTTGAAATTGATGATTTGAATAAATTTATTTCGGAATTATTATTTGATAGAATAGAAAATTTTTGGGAAGTTACAAATTATTTATATCAATCAAGTAAAGGTAATCCATATTTTGCTATTGAAATTTTAAAATATATGGTTAAAGAAAAGGTTATTTATCTAAAAGAAAGAAAATGGGTATCCGATAAAGAAAAATTAAGTAATATGAAGGGATACTTATCTGTTGAAGAGGTTATTCTAAAAAGAATTAAAAAAATGAAAAATGATGCAAAATTTGTATTGTCAATAATGTCGGCAATTGGAAATAAGATAGATGTTGATATTTTATTAGAGTTTTCAAACAATAAGAAAAATATAGTTGAAAATCTATATTGCTTAATAAGTAATCAATTTCTTGAATTTGATATTTTAGATGATGATAAAATTTCTTTTACAAATAATAAAATTAAACAGGCATATTATAATTTTTTAGATAGAGATGAAAAATTAAGATTACATGACAAAATAGCAAACATTTATGAAAAGTTTAATAATAATGATTATAAAAGAGATTTTGAATTAGCATATCATTATTTAAAATCTAATGACAATAAAAATACTTTAAAATATCTTTATCCTGCTGGATTAAAATCAAAAGAATGTTTTGCTTATGAAGATTCAATAAATTATTTTAATAAATTAATATCTATACTTGAAGAAGAAAATAATAAACATGAATTATGGGTAGATAGTAAAGAAAATTTAAGTGAACTATATATTTTAACAGGTAAGAGTAAAAAGGCTATAGAGATATACAAAGAGGATATTTTAGCATATAAAATAAATGATTTTGAAAAAGCAAATATATATTTGAATATAAGTAGAGCATATTTTAAAGTGAGTGATTATAAAAATTGCGAAAAAAATATAAAAAAAGGTTTGGCATTTCTTAATATAAAATTTCCAACCCAAAAATGGTTTGTATTATATGGAGTTTTTAGAGAATTTTTTATTCATATAATTCATAAACTTTTATTGCAGAATTTTTTATTAAAAGAAAAAAAAAATTCTACGAAATATAAACTGGCAATACAATTCTTATATTATGCAAACAGGTCATATATTAAGTCAAATGGAATAAAGCTTTTAAGAACTACACTTCAAACAATAAATATTTCGGAATCTAAAATCGGAAAGTCTAAGGAATTAGCTGTAAGTTTAATGAGCTACGCAGTTATGTGCATGACCATACCAATGTTAAAAAGAGCAAAAAGATATTTTTATTATTCATTAAAAATTAAGGAAGAATTAGACGATCAGGAAGGTATAGCACAGTCATATTGCATGATGTCTCATTATTATAATTGGAAAGGAGATTATAATAAAGGAATTAAATATGGTAAAAAAGGACTCTCTATATATAAAAAAATTGGCGAATTAATTGATTTATGTGATGCATTAAATCCAATAGTAAGTGGATACTATTATTTGAGTGATTATAAAAATATGAAGAGATTTTGTGATCAATTTAATGAGGAAGCATTAAAGTCAAATGATGAATTTGCAGTAAGTAGTGCATATAGTTTTTACTCCAAGTATTATAGAGAAAAAGGTGATTTTAAACAAGCGGAAAAATATACTCTTGAACAAGTTAAAATAACATATAATCATAACGATTGGTTTATGCATTGTGTATCAAATATTGAACTTGGAATAATTTATCTTGAAACTAAAAGATTTACAAATGCTATTAAATGCTTCAACATAGCAAGAATTCAATATGAAAAAAGCAGGTTATTAAAACAATATGTGGTTTTTTTATATGCTAACTTTACTGAAGTTTTGATAATGGATTATGTAGAGAATAAGAATGAAATTAGTAAAAAAGAGAGACTAAATATTTTAAATTATATTGAAAATATGAATAATAAATCTTTAAAGGAATCTAAAAAGTGGGTAACACATTATGGAAATTCTTTGAGAGTAAGTGCTAAACTCAGTGTATTAAAAAGAGATTTGAAACATGCTGAAAAATTGTTCCTTTCAAGTATAAATCTGAATAGAAATTATAGAAGAAGATATGATCAGGCAAAATCTTTATTTGATTATGGTATGTTTTTAAAATTGGAGTTACAGGAGAATAAAGCTAAGAAAATATTAGAAGAGGCATATAATTTATTCGAAGAAATTGGTTCAGAATATTATCAGGATGTTGTAAGAAAAGAATTGGGAATAACGGAAAGTGAAAAGGATTTAAGAAAAAACGTTTTAAAAGAAATTGTTTTTAATAAAAAAATTTCATCAATAATTTCTTTAAGTCATGATATAAGTTCTATTTTAGATTTAGATAATTTACTAACAAAAGTATTAGATATTACTATGGAATTATCTAGAGCTCAAAATGGTCATATTTTTATAAAAAATGAGTATTCAGAAAATATGGATTTAATTATAGAAAAAATTAATGATGTAGAAACTAATTATATTTCAGAAAATATAATTAAGGAAGTCTTATATAAAGGAGAACCTGTTTTGACTTCAAATGCTTCCTTTGAGGATAAGTTTTCAAGTTATCAAAGTGTTGTGAAAAATGATTTGAAATCAATCTTATGTCTTCCAATAAAATATTATGACGAGATAAAAGGAGTATGTTTTTTAGTAAACAATTTATCAAATGCAGTTTTTAAAGAAGAAGATATTATGATTTTAAACTCAATAATGACTCAGGCAGCTATTTCTATTGAAAATGCCAAACTTTATAGAATGGCTGTTACAGATGGATTGACTGGGCTAATTGTTCATAAACATTTTAAATTTTTATTGGAAAAAGAGGTTTCAAGAAGTTTAAGATTTCAAAAACATTTTACCTTAATTATGTTTGATATTGATAATTTTAAAAGAATAAATGATAAATATGGTCATCAAGCAGGGGATCAAGTTTTAATAAATATATCAAAAATTACTAAAGAAAACTATAGATCTTCTGATATTTTAGCAAGATATGGAGGAGAGGAGTTTGCTGTTATATTAACAGAAACTAGTAAAAATGGTGCTGTTGAATGCACAAAAAGACTTAGAGAAAAAATTGAAAAATTTGAAATAGATTTTGATGGATATAAAATAAAAGTTACTGTTAGTATAGGCATTGCTTTTTTTCCAGAAGATTCTTCTGATGATATAGAATTATTTAAATTTGCAGACAAGGCTCTTTATTTTTCTAAGGAAACTGGACGAAATAGAATTACACTATATAAAGATATTTATAAGAATAATCAAAAATTGTATATTGAACCAAATAGCCTTAAAAAAAATTGACTAGTTTATTTTTTGATTCTGCTTTATTTTTTGATTCTGCATAATAGAGACAAAGACATTTTGACTGCAAAATAAAAGGATATATATATATTAATGTCGAATAATATAATAAATGGTATTGGGAGTGATTTGGTGAATATTTTAATAGTTGATGACCATGAATTTAATTTACAAGTCGCAAAACATTATATTTTGAGTTTTGTTCCAGCTTCAGATATATTTTTGAGTTTAAATCCACTTGAAACATTGGACTTAATTGAAGAAAAAGATATAGATATTGTTTTTTTAGATATTATGATGCCTGGCAAAAGTGGAATTGATGTTCTAAAAGATATTAGAAACGAGAAAAAATTTGATACTGTTCAGATAATAATGTTAACTGCATTAACAGATGAACAAAAATTTGAAATGTGTTTTGTACTAGGAGCAAACGATTATTTAAGAAAACCTATTGAATCTGTTGAATTGGGGTCAAGATTAAAAGCTGCTATAAAATCAAGAGAGAATACAAAAATGTTGAATGAAATGAATTTAAGATTATTAGATCAAAATGAAGAATTAAAATCAGTTAATGCTAAGTTAAAAGAAGCACAATTTCATATTGTACAAAAGGAAAAACTAGCAGCAATAGGTGAATTAGCAGCAGGTGTTGCTCATGAAATAAATAATCCTTTGGGTTATGTAGGTAGTAATATAGAGACGTTATTTTTGTTCTCTGGAAAAATAAAAAAAATTGTTGAAAAATATAAAGATGTTTTAGAAAAATTAAGAAACTGCGGAACTATAGATGAATATGGAATGGATTTATTAGAGAATATAAAAAAAGAAGAAAAAAAATTAAAGATAAACTATGTTATAGATGAATTTGATTCTGCACTTGAAGATTCTATTCAAGGAATAGACAGAGTTTCGAAAATTGTACAAACGCTTAAGAATTTAGCGAGATCGGGAATGGAAAATGAACTTACAATGAATGATTTAAATTTAATCATTGAAGAGGTAATTATTATTATAAATAATGAAGCTAAGTATTCTATTGATATTATTAAAAATATAACTGATGTTAAAGGTGTAGTATGTAATAGAGGACAAATATCTCAAGTTATATTAAATATAATGATTAATTCAATTCATGCATTAAAGGGACAAGATAGAGAAGATAGGGGTAAAATTATTGTAGAAACAGGAGAAAAGGATAATAGAGTTTTTGTAAAAATTTCTGATGATGGACCTGGAATTCCAGATAATATATTAAATAGGATATTTGAACCGTTTTTTACAACAAAAGAAGTTGGTCAAGGAACAGGTCTTGGTCTTAGTATAAGTCATGATATTATTGTTAATAAACATGAGGGACACATATATGTGGGTAATAATGACGACTGTGGTGCCTACTTTATTATTGAGTTCAGTGATAAATTAAAAGCTAATGATGATATTTAAGGACGTGAAAAAATGAAAAGTATATTATTTGTAGATGATGAAAATCAAATATTAAAATCATTGAAAAGGATTTTTATTGATACTGAATATGAAATTTTTACAGCTCAAACAGGCATAGATGCTCTTAAGTTATTGAGGGAGAATGAAATTCATCTTGTTATAAGTGATATGAGAATGCCCGTAATGGATGGATATCAACTTTTACACGCAATTAAAGGTTTATATCCAAAGGTTTTAAGAGTTATTTTAAGTGGATATGCTGATGAAAAAGTAGTTTTTAAAGCACTGCAGCAAAATGTAGCTAAAGTATATGTATTCAAACCTTGGAACAATGAAAAACTGATTAAACTAGTTGAACAAATTTTTGAAACTGAGGAGATTCTAGCTACAAACAATGTATTACTTTTAATAAATAATATTGAGGACATACCAACAATTAAATCAAGTTATCAAAGAATTTTAGATCTAATAAAGAAGGAAGCTGATTTAACGGATATTGCGATTGAAATAGAAAAGGATCAATCTATTTCAACTAAAGTATTGCAGGTAGCAAATTCAGCATATTTTGGAATGAAAACAGGTTCTATCAGTCAAGCGGTATCATATATAGGGTTAAAAAACTTGAGCAATCTTATAATGTCTACTTCAATAATTGATTCTATAGGAACAAATGTAAAAACAGAAAAATATATTGAAGTTATTTGGAAACATTCTTTTTATACAAATAAAATTTTAACATTTATTTATGAAAAATGTTTAAAAAAGAAATTACCTGTTATAGCTAGTGCAGCAGGGCTTTTACATAATATTGGAATAGTACTTATGATAAAAAACTTTACAAATGAATATCTAAAAATAATGATGAAAAATTTGAGTGATGATTATGGTTTAATTAAAATAGAGAAGGATTTATTTAAAGTATCTCATCAAGAAATAGGAGGTTATCTTCTGAAATGGTGGGAATTACCATTTCCGATAATTGAAGCTTCTCTATATCATCATGACCCATTTAATGAACGTGTAATTAATAAAGATATAGTCTATGCAGTACATATAGCACAAAAATATGCCTGGGATAGACTTGATGAAAATAGAGAGAGTTTATTTTATGAAGAATCGTTTAATGAAATTGATTTAGAAAAAAGTTTTTTTGAAAGTAAATTAGATGAAGATTTCTTTTAAGGGATATCCAAAAAATAAACTCTAATTCTCGAGTATGAATTCGCATGATTTAAGCGAACTTCAGACGAAAAGAATTTGGCATTTATTAGGTTCTCATAAAATAGATTCAAAATGATGGGATTGATTACATGTATGAAGATTATAATGTGCTTTTTGTAGATGATGAAGATAATATTTTAACTTCATTGGAAAGAGGATTAATTGATGAAGAGTATAATTGTTTATTTGCTAATAGTGCAGATAGAGCTTTACAAGTAATGAAAGAATATGATGTCAGTGTTATAGTTAGCGATATGAGAATGCCTGGTAAAGATGGTCTAACGCTTTTGAAAGAGGTTAAAGAAGAATATCCTAAAACTGTAAGAGTTGTATTATCAGGTTATACTCAATTACAACAAGTATTGGTTACAATAAATCAAGCAGATATTTTTAAATTTATTACAAAACCATGGAAATTGGAAAGTGAATTTAAATTAGTAATTATACAAGCTCTGAATTATCATAAATTATTGTGTGAAAGAGAAGAATATGAAATTGCTCTTGAAAAGAGAAATATTTCATATCAAAATATATTAAAAAAAATGGAAGGGATTGTATCTAATACTAAATCTGATTTTAAAAGTGTAACAGCCTTAACTGATAAAATATTCAATACTCTAATTTTAAAATTAAACCCAAAGTTAAATCCTGATATAAATAAAAGAATATTAGAAACAGTTAAAGAATTTTCAAAAGTTGCAATTGAGGGTTTAAATGAATCTTCAGGTGATTGTAGTAATGAACTTATTCTTTCGATATTGAAAGAACTTAATAAACTAAAGAAAATTAAGAAACTTGAATCTGATTCTAATTTAGAAGATTTCAAGGTAAATCTACCATACCATAAAGTGATCATATCTATTATAAAGACCTATGTTGAAATTATATGTAGTTATGGAGAAAAAAGCATAGTAAAACTAACGTTCCAAAAAGATGAAAAAAGAGGACAACTATCAGTTATTATTATTGTTGTAAATTATATAAGTTTTAATTTTGAAGAAGAAAAAAGATTATATGAAACAACACTTGATGAAATTATAGAAATCTTATATGAACTAACAAAACATGTTAAGAGCATGGATAAATGTATATTTGGATGTGCAAGATCTGAAAAGAAGATTATTCTAAAATATACATTAAATTATAACAAGAAATGAGATGAGGCAATTGCATAAAAAGATACTATTAATAGTGATTCTCTTTTTTATTTCTACAGGATGTAATGGTAGAACCAATGATAGTATTACAAATGAAAAAGTTATTATAAATAAAAGTGAATCACAGAAAAAAATTAAATATGAAATTGCATTAGTAATGAAAACACTTACTAATCCATTTTTTGTTAAAATGGAAGAAGGGGCAAGAAAAGCAGAAAGTAAATATAATATTGAACTTCTTGTTAAAACAGGCGCAAAAGAAACTTCAATTGAGCAACAAATACAAATTGTTGAGGATTTAATTATTGAAAAAGTTGATGCAATAGTAATAGCTCCAGGAAGCTCAACAGAACTTGTTACAATTTTAAAAAAAGCTCAAGAAAATGGTATAAAAATAGTAAATATAGATAATAAATTAGATGAAAAACTATCTAAAGAAAAAGGATTGAAAGATGTTCCTTTTATTAGTGTGAAAAATGATGAGGGAGCTTATCTTGCAGTTAAAGAAATTTGTAAGGACATTGGAGAAGATGATAAGGAAGCTTTGATTTTTGAAGGTATAAATGAAGCAGAAAACGCAAAATTAAGGAAATCAGGAGCAGAAAAAGCTTTTGGCGAATATCCAAATATTAGAATTGTGTCATCTGAATCTGCAAACTGGAAGATTGATGAAGCCTATGAATTAGCAAAAGTATTATTAAATAAGCATTCAAGTGCGGAACTTATTTTTTGTGCAAATGATATGATGGCTTTAGGTGTAATAGAATATTTAAAAGAAACAGGTAAGAAAAATGTTAAAGTAGCAGGATTTGATAATTTAGATGATGCTCAAACTGAGATAAAAGAAGGATACATGATATCAACTATTGATCAACAGGCAGATTTACAAGGATATAAAGGAATTGAGACAGCTATTAGATTATTGGATGGAAAAAAAGTTGAAAATAATACTTATGTACCAGTAAGAGTTATAACAAAAAATACCCTTCAAAAGTGAGGCATTAAATATGTTTGATTATATAAAAGGTAAAAGCCTAACAAAAACAATTCTTATTTATCTTTTATTAATTGGTTTATTGCCCTTATCATTTTTTGGTTTAGTTGCCATCATAACATCTAATAATGTCCTTAAAAACCAAACACTAAATTTTCATCAACAACTTCTAGAACAAAAAATGCAATATATAAATCATGTAATGGATGATATTGAAAGTTTAGCAGCAAATCTTTCAGGACTAGATGAAATAAAAGAAGCTTTAGAATATGATGTAAATATGTCTAATTATGAAAAATTAGCTACTCAAGCTAAAATTGGTTATATATTAAGTGGTTATAGTAATTTGAAAGGACTTATATCAATTGACTTGTTTTCTGAAAGTGGTCAACATTTTCATGTTGGTGAAACTTTAAATACTTTGAACATTGATGATAAATTGAAAGATAAATTATTTGAAAATATTAAAAAATCAGAAGAGTATATGTTTTGGAGCGGTATTGAAGATAACATAAATAAAAACTCAAGATATAAAAAAGTAATTATTGCAGGTAAAGATATTAGAAGAATTTCTGAAGACAAAGATAATGAGATTAAATCAGTTGGAATAGTTGTTATCAGCTATAATCCTGAAATATTTTATGATGATTTTTTAGAATATGAAAAAATACAAGGTTACTCAATAATAATAGATAATTATAAAAGAATTTTATATCATAAAGATAAAAATTTTATTGGAAAAGAATTTTCAGGTGTAACTTATAAGAAAATGTTAAAAGATAAGGGGAACTTTGAGACTTATTTAGATGATGATAAAATGTTAGTAATATATTCTAAAACAAATAAAGGGAATTGGACAATAGGAAGTTTTATAAAAATTAAGAGTATTATAAGTAAAACTTTAATTTTAAATATAATACTTGCTATTCTTTTATTAGTATTGATTTTTACAATAATATTTTTTGTATATAAGATTTTTATAAAAGTTGTAATGCCAATCAGAGATGTTACAAAAACTTTTAAATATTTACAGGAAGGAAATTTGGAAAATCCTAAAAGATTTAAATTTAAGAGTGATAATGAGATTGGAGTTCTTGGAAATTTATTTAACAGTTTTATAGATGCCAGAGAAGATATAACTTTGCAAAAAAAACTTGAAAGAAAACTTAATGAACAGAATTTAAAATTACAAGAAACATTAGAAAAATTGAAATTAACTCAAATGCAAATGCTTCAAAAGGAAAAATTAGCAGGTATAGGACAATTAGCAGCAGGAGTTGCACATGAAATTAATAATCCCTTAGGATTTGTTTCTAGCAATTTCGAAATAATAAAAAAATATGTTGGCAGATATGAAACAATAATTTTTGAGATAGAAAAAGATATAGAAAAACTTGAAAAATCGGATAGTAAAAACAAGTTTGCTTTAATATGGAATAAATTGAAAATAAGTTATGTTATAGAAGATATGAAAGAAATATTAACAGATACCAATGACGGTATAGAGAGGATATCTTCTATTGTGGAGGGATTGAAGAGCTTTTCTAGAATTAATTCATTAGAGGAAAGAAGTTTGTTTAATTTAAATGAAGGAATAAGAAAAACTCTTTTAATAACAAGGAATGAACTAAAATATAATTGTATAGTAGAGTTTAAAGAAAATGATATTCCACAAATTAAAGTAAATGGTGGTCAGATTAATCAAGTAATGTTAAATATATTTATCAATGCCTCCCATGCCATTAAAAAGAAATTTGAAAATGAAAAGGGAATATTGAAGATTGAAACTTATAGTGATAAAAATTTTGTTTACTGTAGGATAGAAGATAATGGTTGCGGAATGAATGAGGAAGTTAAAAGCAGGATATATGAACCTTTTTTTACAACAAAATCAGAAGGTGAAGGGACTGGCCTTGGTTTAGGTATTGTTTTTGATATTATAGTTAATAAACATAATGGACAGATAAATCTTGATTCAACGGAAAATATCGGATCAACTTTTCTAATTACTCTTCCCATAGAGTAATTTATTTTATATTCCTATAAGGGATAGCCAAAAAATAAACTCTAATTCTCGAGTATGAATTCGGTATTATTTTTAGGCTCTGCTAAGGCAAGTTTTTGGTTTTTGAATAATATTGAAAATATATTTATTTGACATTACTTTTAATATAAAAGTAAAATAATACAATATTATAATTTTTCTTTAACAATTTGTTTTTAAATTTTATTAAAATTCATATTGTTACAGTATATAAAATATTTTAGAAGAATTATTTTATTTGCCAATATACATAAATAGTTTAGGCATAATCAAAAATTTCATAAGACAATTTTTTTTTGAAAATATCTATGGTTTAACGAATTTTCAAAAAAGTTGACTAGTTTATTTTTTGATTCTGCCTTAGGGATGTCAAAAAAATAAATTCATATTCCCGAGAATGAATTCTTACATTTCAAGTAAACTTAAGATGAAAAGAAGCGGGTATTATTTTTTTTGCTATTCTTAATAAATAAAAGGAGAAATA
This sequence comes from Clostridiales bacterium, assembly GCA_039770155.1. GTDB lineage: Bacteria > Bacillota > Clostridia > Acetivibrionales > JBDMZA01 > JBDMZA01. The sequence continues at coordinate 7,409 of JBDMZA010000102.1, read as the reverse complement.
GATGATTTATAATTTTTATTTTACTGCAAATAATGTTTTACCAGTTTTTATTATGATTTTAATAGGATATATTATTAAAAAGAGAGGATTTTTAAAAGAAGGATTTTCTGAAAATATTAATATATTAGTATTTAATGTTGCCATGCCAGCATTAATTTTTAGTTCGATTTATGATTCTGACTTTTTTAAGATATTTAACTTGCAACTGGTGATATTGGGGATATTAGGGACATTAATTGTTTTTTTTACTCTCATGATCATAGCTAAATTATTTATCAGAGATAATAAATCAAAAGGAGTTTTTATACAGGGGGGATTTAGAAGTAATTTTGTAATTATTGGCTTGCCATTAATTTATAATTTATTTTCTGAAGAAGGAGTATCTAAGGCTATAATACTAATTACTTTTATTATGCCACTTTATAATATCCTAGCTATTATTGTGCTTACTATTTTTTCGGGTAATATAAAAGAACAAAGTATAAAAAATATTTTGTTGAAAATAGTTAAAAATCCATTAATAATTTCAGCAATTATAGCATTACCTTTTTCAATAGGTAATTCATATGGCTTTAAAATGAACATTCCATTTTTTGAAAAATCATTAGAATATCTTGCAAACATAGCTATACCACTAGCACTTTTAGATATTGGATTCTCATTTGAATTCAAGTTATTAATAGGAAAACTAAAGATGTCTCTAATTGCAACCATGTTTAAAATTATTTTATCACCTTTAATTTTCATGGTATTATCATATTTTATGGGAGTAAGAGGTGAGATGTTGGGAATAATATACATTATGTCAGCTTCTCCGACAGCGATAAGTAGTTATATAATGGCAAAAGCTATGAAGTGTGATAGTCAATTAGCAGCAGCGATAGTTATTACAAGTACATTTTTATCTTTAATAACTATTTTTATAGGAGTTTATATATTAAAAACTATGATGATTATAAAATAGTTAAAAATAAGGGATATCCAAAAAATAAACTCTAATTCTCGAGTATGAATTCTTATGATTTAAGAGAACTTCAGACGAAAAGAATTTGGTATTATTTTTTAGAATATCCTAAGTGTATACAGTTGATTTTTCATATTACTTTAAACACAATATTTCTTGTGTTATTTTTTTGATATTTGCAATATTATGTTGGAATTTAAAAGAAATTTTGATAGTATTATATTTAGAGGTGAGACTTATGGAAAATACTTTAAAGAAACCTGAGATTTTTATTTTGGATGATTCGTTTGAACATATACATTTTATATCTGGATTTTTAAGAGATAATAATTATTGTGTAAGAGCAGCAACAAATGCAAAACATTTTTTTGAAAATATTAGTAAATCGCCCCCAGATTTAATTTTATTAGATATTATGTTACCAGTTAATGATGGATTTACAATTTGTAGACAATTAAAAAAAGATGAAGAAACAAAGGATATTCCTGTGATTTTTTTAACTTCAGTGGAGGATAAAAAAAGTACTATAGAGGGATTCGAAATAGGTGGTCAGGATTATATACAAAAACCTGTAGATTTACATATATTATTAGCAAGAGTAAACACACAGATAAAATTAAAACAAAAAACAGAAAAACTAAAAGAAGCATATAATGATATAGAAAATTTTAATCATATGGTTTGCCATGATTTAAAATCACCACTTTGGTCAATCAAGACTTTGTCAGAAGTTATTTGTGAAGACTTTGTTAAACTTACAGATAATGATAGAATGGAAATGTTAGATGATTTAAAAGAAAAAGCAGAAGAAGCTGCGATTCTGATTGATAAATTATCTGAGATATCAAAAATTTCAAGTGATGTTTTAAATATTGAGAAAGTTGATTTAAATAAACTTTTTGGTAAATCATTTGAGTTGTTATTAGAAAGTGTTAAGGATAGAAAAATTGAACTTAAGTTAAATAATTTAGATATGGTTTATGCAGATAAGATATTAATAAAACAAGTAATATATAATATATTATCAAATGCAGTAAAATTTTCAAAAAACAACAAAGAAACACTAATTAGTGTTTCTAGTTTCAATGAAAGAAATGAAGTGTTAATTAAAGTAAAAGATAATGGACAGGGATTCAGTATGAAATATGCTAAAAAATTATTTAATATATTTCAAAGACTTCATTCAGATGAATATGATGGTATAGGAGCAGGTCTTACTATCGTTAAGAAGATTATTCAAAAACATAGTGGAAGAATATGGATTGAATCTGAAGAAGATAAGGGAACTGAGGTGACATTTGCATTACCACTGAGGGAATGACCGAGGAGTTAACTTTATGGTTGATATGGATATATTCAAATCGATTGATGAACTAAAAGAAAATATGTTAAACAAAATTTTAATGGTTACTTCAATAATTTTAGTACCTATAGCTTTTATAATAATATTTAAAGGTCCTTTTCCCGCGACAGATATAAGATTTATTGGGCAAATTTCTTTTATAGCTACTGTAAATATGATAAATATATTTAAGAAACATATTAATTTATACATAAAAGGAAATATGATTTTTATAATTATGTTTTTAATTGGTTTAGTTAATATATATTCTTTTGGCATATTTACCAATGGTATTGCACTACTAATGTTTGTAAGCATTTTTTCTACTATTATTTTTGGTAATAAAACAGGTTATATGTTTTTAACTTTTAGTTATGCATTTTTAATTGCGATAGGATTAGTATTTTCATTCAATCTTATAACAATTAGAGATGAATTTAAGGAAACTTCATTTTCACCTTTAACAATGGTAGTAAGGATAACTATATTTTGTATATTTATACTATTCATACTGTCAGGAATAGGGAAATTACATAAGTATCTTACTGAATCTGTTAAAATACTAATAAATCAAAGAAATGAATTAAAAAGATTAAATTACAAATTAGAAGAGAGAATAACAGATCAAAGAAGTACAGAAATAAAATTAAATGAGAGTGAGAAAAAATTCAGAAGCATTTTTGAACATTCAAATGAGGCTATTTGTGTTTTAAGAAAGGGAATTATATCTTTTGTTAATCAAACTTTTAAAGATATGTTAGGGTTTACTAGTGATTATAAGTTAGAAGGCTATGAAATAACCGATTTTGTACCTGATGAGTATAAGGAAATAGTAAGAGAAAATATTAAAAGTAGAGAAGAAATAGGTAGAGCAAGAGAGTTTTATAATATGGCATTTGAAAATAAAACCTATAGAAATAAAATGTATTTACATATAAAAGTTTTTACCTATATTCAAAATGATCAGTTATATTCAGTTGCAAGTATAAGAGATATGACAGAATTTATAGGAATTCAAAGGGAATTAGTAGAACATAAAGAAAATTTGGAGAATTTGGTAAGCAAAAGAACCAAAGAATTAATAGAAGCAAGATCGATTGCAGAAAGTGCAAATAATGCTAAAAGTGAATTTTTAGCAAACATGAGTCATGAAATAAGAACTCCAATAAATGCTATTTTAGGATATAGTTATATGCTAAAAGAATCTATGCCAAAATCAAAAGATGTAGAATGTTTAGATACAATAAGAGAGTCAGCAAATCATTTACTTAATCTGGTTAATGATATACTCGATTTATCAAAAATAGAGGCAAATAAAATTGTTAAAAATGAAAAATTATTTAGTATAGAAACATTATCAGAGAATATTATTTCTATACATAATCATCAAGCTTTAAAAAAAGGGTTGATATTTAAATTTTCTATAGATGAAGATGTTCCAAACTATATTATAGGTGATATGGACAAACTTAAACAAATTCTTATGAATCTTATATCAAATGCTATAAAATTTACAAATAGAGGATTTGTAAAGATTAATTGTAATTCTAGTAAAATTGATGAGAATTGTGTAGTATTGATTTTTAGTGTTGAAGATAGTGGGATAGGTATAAATAACAATATTATTGATAATTTATTTGACAATTTTATACAAGGTGATAATTCTGCTTCTCGTAATTATGGAGGAACAGGACTTGGCTTGTCCATTAGTCAAAAATTAGTCGAATTATTAGGAGGAAGCATTTCTATAGATAAAACTAAAGCTAATGGTACTAAAATAATTTTTGATGTAAAATTTAAAAATTGTAAAGAAGGATGTGTACAAAACAGTATAAAGAAACTAAATTGTGAAGAAGAATTAAAACCAGATTTTAAGAATTCAAAAATTTTATTGGTAGAAGATAATTATATTAATCAAAAAATGATGGTTGAACTATTGAGTTCAACAAATTTAGATGTTATTTGTGCAAGTAATGGGATAAAAGCAATAGATTTAATTAAAGAAAATGATTTTAAACTTATAATTATGGATGTTCATATGCCAAAAATGGATGGATATGAGTTAACAAAAATAATAAGAAATACAAATAAATATGAAAATATGCCAATCATAGCGTTAACGGCAGATGCTATTGAAGGAACTAAAGATAAAATAATAAGATCTGGTATGAATGAATATTTAATAAAGCCAATAGAACCAATAAATTTATTTAGAACATTGACAAAATTTTTAGCTTAGGAGAACCTAAAAAATAATACCCAATTCTTTTCGCCTGAAGCTCGTTGGAATTCAAACTCAAGAATTAGAGTTTATTTTTCGGATAGCCCTAATTGTTTAAATTACGATATTTTGTCGGAGAGTTACCATAATAATCTTTAAAAACTTTACTAAAATGGTTATAGTCTTTATAACCTATTAATTGGCAAATTTCATAGTTCTTATATAAGCCACTTTCTAACAAAAATTTTGCCTTTGCCATTTTTAGTTTTTTGGAGTACTGGGAATAAGTAGTACCTGTTTTAGTTTTAAATGTTTTTAACAAATGATCAGAACTATAATTTAGTTCAAAAGCTAAATCTTCAATTTTTATATGTTTATTAATGTTTTTCATTGTGTATTCACACATTTTTAAGACAATACTATTTTTTTGATTAAGGTGTAAATAATCAATAATATCAGATATTTTTATTAAATTATTTTTAAATTCCTGTGAAATTTTATTAATACTATTTAATTCTTTAATTGAACTGAAATTAAAGATATCAAGTGTTTCAATAAATTTATAATTTTCTGTTACGGAATTCACTATTTTTTTCTGTATATTTTCAAGGGTTAGTCCTATATTAAAATAGTTTGTGTTGTAAAATAAAGTTAATTTATTTATTAATTCATTAATAAAAATATCTAATGAATCTTTTTTGTAAAAAATTAAGTTATACAGATGAGATTCATCTTCCTTGGTATAAATTTTTTCAATACTAGCATCAAGATATTTTTCTATATTATTTTTTTCTATATTTTGAGTATTCTTTATTTCAAGATGGTTTTGTAATTTTACAAGAATATTGTTTATAGCAGTTTTTTCCAAAGGTTTAACTATATAGTCAAATGCATTAAACTGTATGCCTTGCTTTGCATATTCAAAATCACTATAGGTACTAACAAGTATTATTGGTATTTCTTTGCTATGATTTTCTCTTACTTCCTTTAATAGTTCTATTCCATTTAAAATAGGCATTTTGATATCAGATATAATTGCATCAAACTTTTGTTCAGAGATAAGAGATAAGGCAATTTTTCCGTTCTCGGCTTCTTTTATTGATTTGTAATTTAAATTTAGGTTATTTATAAAACGTATTAATAATTTGCGTTGAACTCTATCATCGTCTACGATCAATAATTTATACAAAGAAAATCCTCCAAATTATGTTTTTTATATTATAATATCACTTTTTTCTCATGAATTTTACCTAAAATAACATGTTTTAAATAAAATTTAACAATATTATAATAAAGTAAGTGTTAAATAAAATATTTTAATTTTAAGAGTTAATAAAAGATAAAAATAAATTTGACTATTTAATATGATTTTAAAATTTTTATATACTTATATAAACCCAGAAAAAATAGCTTCTAATCAATTGATTTTAATGGTTTTATATAAATTTATTAAATTAGACATAATGATAATTAAAAGAAACTTGAGTTAAAGCAGATAGTATTTTTTAATAAATACAAAAGAGGGAGGATTTTATGATAACATTAAATGGATTGTTTATTGACAAATCACTAACTGAGATTGATAAAATAAAGAAGATTTTTAATAAAAATGATATAAATATTTCTGTTGAGAGGGTTAATTCAGAAGAAAAGTTTATGAATAAACTAATTGATAGTAAATATGATGTAGTAATTTCTGATTATCCAAATAGAAGTTTGAATTTTTTAACACTTTTGGGATTATATGAAATACATGGTAAGAACATACCATTAATCTTATTGGTCATCGAAAATTATATTGAAAATGATTACTATAGAAAAAGTGATTCAGGTAAAATTGTTTTTATAAATAAAGATAATATTGAAGTAATAATACCTAGGGTCTTTGGGATGTTAAATTTAGTACATTAATAGTAATTTTTTTTGATTATGCCTAAATTTATATAAACGTATATTTTGTTAGTTATGGAGAATTAACAAAATGTACGTTTATTTATTTTTAGAATTATTTTAAGGCATAATCAAAAATTTCATAAGACAATTTTTTTCTGAAAATATAGATGCTTTAACGAATTTTCAAAAAAGTTGACTAGTTTATTTTTTGATTCTGCCTAATATTGATTTTTATTAAAGCAAAAGGGTATTATATAAATATAATAATTTAAGAAGAACCTAAAAAATAATACCGAATTCTTTTCATTTGAAGTTTGATTAAATTGTACAAATTCATACTCAAGAATTGCAGTGTTTTTTTTAGGGTTCATAATGAGGTGAAAAATATGAAAAACATATTATATTTAGTATTTTTGACAGTATTGATTTTTAGTTTATCCGCTTGTAGTAACAACAATAATAAAGGAAATTCAAATGAAGTAATTAATAATGAAAATAGACAAGAAACTTTTGAAAATATTTCACCAAAGGATGCAAAAAAACAATTAGATGAAGATGATAAAATTATATTACTTGATGTCAGAACTCAAGAAGAATATGATGAATCACACATCCCTAAAAGTAAATTAATCCCAGTTGATGTACTTGATAAAAATGCTGAATCAGAATTAAAAGATAAAGAATCAAAAATTTTTGTATATTGTAGAAGTGGAAACCGTAGTGTTACAGCTTCAGAAATTCTTATAGATTTAGGATATACAAATGTTTACAATTTGGGAGGAATAATAGATTGGCCATATGAAACAGAATAAAATAATACCCAATTCTTTTTGAATGAAATTCGCTTAAAATATGCGAATTCATTCTCGAGAATGTGGATTATGGCTATTTTAGGAGAACCTAAAAAATAATACCAAATTCTTTTCGTCTGAAGTTCGCTTAAATCGTGCGAATTCATACTCGAGAATTAGAGTTTATTTTTTGGATAT
>JBDMZA010000101.1:0-8546 GCA_039770155.1 Clostridiales bacterium | reverse complement strand
TATTCTTTCCTTTGTTTAAAGAAAATCTATATAATTGATTCATTAGAAGTATTAAAATCTGGATAAGCATCTTCACCATGTTGTGAAATATCAAGACCTTCATCTTCTTCAATTGTTTCAACTCTAAGTGAAGTAAACAATGAAATTACTTTTAAGATAACAATTGTTCCAACTATGGATATTAAAAGAGTAGCACCTATTCCTACAAGTTGAGGAATCATTTGCCCTGGATTACCATAGAATAGACCATCTTGCCCATCAGGGTTAACTGATTTTGTTGCAAATAATCCTGTTGCTACTGCACCCCAAATACCTCCGATTCCATGACAACCAAAAGCATCCAACGAATCATCATATCCAACTTTTGATTTTATATAACTAATCGATATATAACATAAAGGACTAACAACCAAACCTATTATTATTGCAGATAATGGAGTTACAAAACCAGAAGCTGGAGTTATGGCAACTAAGCCCACTACACCACCGGTTGCAGCTCCTAAAAGAGTGGCTTTTCCTCTATGGAAAAATTCTACTAATACCCAGGAAAATAATGCTGTTGCTGCAGCTATATGAGTTACAACAAATGCACTTGTTGCTAATGCTCCTGACTCAAGTGCACTACCTGCATTAAATCCAAACCAACCAAACCATAAAATTGCGGCTCCGATAAATACAAAGGGAATATTGTGTGGTATAATGGGTACTTTACCATAACCTTTACGTTTACCTATTACAATAGCAGCAACAAGTCCTGAAACACCTGAACTTATATGAACTACTGTTCCACCTGCAAAATCTAAAGAATTCATTTTTAATAACCATCCATCAGCAGACCAAACCCAGTGTGCTAAAGGATCATAAACAAGAGTTGTCCATAATATAGCAAAAACTATAAGAACTGAAAATTTTATTCTTTCTGCAAAAGCACCTGTTAGTATACCAACAGTTATTATAGCAAACATTAATTGATAAACTGCAAAAGCCATATGAGGTATAGTACCTGAAGCTTCTAAGCCTACATTATTGAAGCCAAAATAATCAAAATTACCAAAAATTCCTCCGAAAGCATCTTGTCCAAATGCTATTGAATATCCTACAAAAACCCATTGGATTGTTACAAGTCCAACCATAACATAAGTATTTAACATGGTATTTAAAACATTTTTGCGTCGTACCATTCCGCCATAAAATAATGCTAATCCTGGTGTCATAAAAAAAACTAAAGCAGCTGCTATTAATATAAAACCTGTATCTGCTTTGTCAATTTCACTTGTGTCTTCTGCAAAAACTGCAATAGATAAACTAAAGATGAGGATTAGTGATAGTAATAAAGTAAAAGCTCTTTTTTTCATTTGAGTATTCCTCCCTAAACAATATTAATTTTATTTGTTAGTTATCAACATTGATAGGTTTTTAGACATGAGCATTTTAATATTTGATGACTTCAACATTGAAATCATAAAAGATAAATAAGAGATCTCCTTGATATCCTAAGGTAGAATCGAAAAAAACTAATTACTTTTTAAAAATTCGCTAAATAATCTATATTTTAGAAAAAATTATTTAATGGAATTTTAGATTCTACTTATATCTAAGGAGAATCTAAAAAATAATATCAAATCTTTTTGTTTGAAGTTTGCTTAAGTTATGCAAATTCATACTCGAAAATTAGATTTTATTTTTTGATATCCCTAAGAAATAAAAAAACTTATAAAGAATACTTTTTCTTTATAAGCTCCATTGCTCAGACAACGTCTAGAATAAATTATATCACCAATAAAAATAAAATGCAATAAAAAAAAAATAAAATTCAAAATTAATCATGTTATTTTTATATTTTCCTAATATTACAGGGAGGTATCATTTTAGAAAAACAAGAAATGAATATAACCTAATATAATCCTGCAAAAATCTAAAAAAGAATCGATAAAAAAATAGTATTGCTATCATATTTTAAAAATATATTAGTGTGTTCCGTTTTCAAATAAGTTAAAATGAACTATAATAATTAATTAAGTATTTATTCTGATTTTTAAATATTTTAAAGATGATTTTGGGACAGCAAAAAAAATAAATCTATATTTTAAAATAATGAATCACATAGGGTTGATTATCCAAACTTAATATTAGTGATTCTCAGATTTTGAAAAGGCGATATTGTTTTTTAGGGATTTCCTTAATATAAAAAAATTTTGTTATTCTTAAATAAAATGGAGGAGTATATGGCTAATGAAAAATTTATAGTAACTACTGCTAAAAATCAGTTTCAGATTATTATCAGAAATCTATTGTGCCCATCTGGTTATTTTTTCCTAATTAATTGTAATGATTCTATATCTTTATTGAGAATGGTAAGAAGTTATAATCCAGATTTTGTTGTAATTGATATGGATTGTGTTGATAGAGAAATGATTAGAACAATTGAAACTATTGATGAAGAATTACTTTCTTCTATAATATTAGTAGGTGACAATCCAAGTTTTGATATTGATAATTTAATTGAAAAAACGTTTGTAACTTCAAAATGTTCTTTTGATATTGACAGAGTGGTTTTATCAAATATTATTGATGTTTCAATGTTAAGTTTTAATAGGGTGAGTATATTGTCAAAGAAATTAAAAGATATGACAGATAACTATGAAACCAGAAAATTAGTTGAAAGAGCTAAGTGGATATTAATGGACCAAAATGATATTTCGGAAAGAGATGCTTATGAGAGAATGAGAAAGAAAAGTATGAATACTAGAATTTCGATGAAACAAATTGCTGAGGCAGTGATTTATACAAATGACATAAAAAATGGATAGGGGATAGTGGGGATATACAAAAAATAAATCTACTATCTTTAGTAAGTCTATTTTGTAGGTTATTAAGAAAATATATTATTAAAGGGAGTTGAGTGTTAATGTTAGAATTTGAACAACAAAAACTAAAAATAAATGAATTAAAGACTAAAATTAATGAGTTAGGTGATTCACTTTGACATTGCAAAGATTCTAAATGAAATAGAAGAATTAGAGCAAAAAGCCTCTACAGCAGAATTTTGGAATGATTTAGAAGGTTCTCAAGTTGTTTTAAAAAGAATAAAAAATCTAAAAAGTTCAGTTGAAAAATATAATGAATTAAAAGTTGAATGTGAAAATATAAATACTTTAATTTTATTGGGCATAGAAGAAAATGATGATTCGGTTATTGAAGAAGTGGACATTGAATTTTATGGTGTTCAAAAAAAATATAATAAATTTAAATTGGAAACATTACTAAATGGAGAATATGATTTTAATAATGCAATATTAGAACTTCATTCAGGTGCGGGAGGAACAGAGGCACAAGATTGGGTTCAAATGCTTTTGAGAATGTATACTAGATGGGCAGAAAGTAAAGGTTTTAAAATAAAAACTTTAGATTTTTTATCAGGAGATGAAGCAGGAATAAAGAGTGTTACAATTTTAATTAAAGGTGAAAACGCCTATGGATTTATGAAATCTGAAAAGGGTGTTCATAGATTAGTTAGAATATCACCTTTTGATTCTTCAGGAAGAAGACATACTTCTTTTGCTTCAGCAGATGTAATGCCAGAGATTGATGATAACATAGAAATTGATATTAATCCGGCAGACCTAAAAGTAGCTACTTATAAAGCAAGTGGAGCAGGCGGACAACACGTAAATAAGACAGATTCGGCTGTAAGAATTACACATGAACCTACAGGAATTGTTGTAGCATGTCAAAATGAAAGATCACAATTTCAAAATAAAGATACAGCTATAAAAATGTTAAAAGGAAAATTATTGCAATTGAAAGAAGCAGAACAAAGAGAAAAAATAAATGATATTAAAGGTATTCAGAAAGAAATAGGTTGGGGAAGTCAGATAAGATCATATGTTTTTTGTCCATATACTTTAGTGAAAGATCACAGAACAGAATATGATGAGGGAAATGTTAATTCAGTTATGGATGGAAATTTAGATGGATTTATTAATTCTTATTTGGCATTTATTAAAGAATAGTAAAATAGATACATAATTCAATATTTTTTTTTAGGTTCTCCTAAGGGATATCCAAAAAATAAACTCTAATTCTCGAGTATGAATTCACATGATTTAAGTGAACTTCAGAAGAAAAGAATTTGGTATTATTTTTTAGGTTTTCCTAAGGCATAATCAAAAATTTCATAAGACAATTTTTTTCTGAAAATATCGATGGTTTAACGAATTTTCAAAAAAAGTTGACTAGTTTATTTTAAGATTCTGCCTAATATTAATTTTAGAAGAGGCGTTTATGGAAGAGATACTTTATAAAAAACTTAACCAACTTAAAGAATTTATAAAAAGTAAAAAGAAAGTACTAATAGCTTTTTCAGGGGGAATAGATAGTACATTTTTGCTAAAAGTAGCAAAAGATGTTTTGGGAAGAAATTTATTGGCCGTATATATAAATTTTTCAGTTGTTAGTGAGGATGATTTTAATTTTGTATTAGATTACACAAAATCGCTTAATGTTGAATTAAAAGTAATCAATATTGATGAATTGAAAATACATAAATTTGCAGAAAATCCTGTTGATAGATGTTATTATTGTAAAAAGACATTATTTGAAAAAATAATTGAGTTTGCAAAATTAAATAATTATAAATATATATTTGATGGGTCAAATTTTGATGATTTAAAGGATTATAGACCTGGAGAAAAAGCTTTAAAGGAACTAAATATATTGAGTCCTTTAAAGGATTTTAAATTTACAAAGGAAGAAATAAGATTTTTATCTAAGTCAATGGAAATATCAATATGGAATAAACCTTCTGAACCATGTTTTGCTTCAAGATTTCCTTATGGAGTTACAATAACAAAAAAAGGATTGAATATGGTAAAAGAAGGAGAAAAAATTTTGAAAGATCTGGGATTTACACAGGTTAGAGTAAGATATCATGGTGATATTGCAAGAATTGAAATATTAAATAAAGAATTTGATCTTATGTTTAAAAAAGAAATTATGAAAACCATAAATAGTAAATTTATGCAAGTAGGATTTAAATACATTACACTTGATCTAAAAGGATACAGAATGGGTAGTTTGAATGAGAAAAATAAAGGATAACTAAAAATTAATGCTAAATTCTTTTCGTCTAAAGTTCGCTTAAATCGTGCGAATTCATACTCGAGAATTAGAGTTTATTTTTTGGATATCCCTAAGTAAATTTTGTTTATAATAGAGGATGGTATTTGTGTATAATTATAAAACTGGTTTGATAGGTGCGGGAAAAGTGGGATGTTCAATTGCAATTGGTCTTAAGAAAAAGAATATAGAATTATCAGGAATTTATACAAAGAGCCAGGGATCACTTGATTATTTGAATGACAAACTGAATACAAATTTTAGAAATGATTTAGAGAATACAGTAGAATCATCAGAAGTAATATTTATAGCGACCTCTGATAGTGAGTTGGAATATATTACAAGACAAATAATAAATTTAAAGGAAATTAGTATAAAAGGAAAGTGTTTTTTTCACTTGAGCGGTGCATTAGACTCAGATGAATTAAATTTATTGAATTGGCAAGGAGCATTTACTGGATCATTACATCCTATTCAAACTTTTGCGAATAAAAAAGAGGGATGGAAAGGCTTGGAGAATATATATTTTGGTTTTGAAGGTTCATTGGAAGCAAGAAAAATAGCTGCAAAATTTGCTACTTTATTTGAGGGCTATATATTATTAATAAAAAAGGATGCTAAAAGGCTTTATCATATAGCTGCTTGTTTTATATCAAATTACTTAGTTTCATTAGCATACACATCAGAAAAACTTTTTGAATTGGCTGGTATTGATAAAAAAGTTGGATTGGATGCCTTTGAACCACTTGTCAAAAATACCTTAGAAAATATTTATAAAATGGGTACTGTAAATGCCTTAACAGGACCTGTTTCAAGAGGTGATATTAACACTATAGCTGAACACATAAGTTCTTTGCATAAAAATAATTCTGATCTTTTAGACTTATATAATTCTCTTGGAAAAATAACTACAGAAATAGCATATAAAAAGAAGACTATAGATAAATATAGTTTAGAAAAAATGAATACAATGTTTTCAAAAAAAGATGTGACAAATGAAAATAAAATAGATGAAGAGGAATAAATAATATGGATATTGATGAACTAAGAAAATTACTTGAAAATATCAAAAATAATAAACTTTCTATCGATGAGGGAGTAAAAAAGCTTAAGAAATTACCTTTCGAAGATTTAGGTTTTGCTAAAGTTGATCACCACAGAAATCTTAGAAATGGATATCCAGAAGTTATATATTGTGAAGGAAAAACAAAAGAAAGAACTTATAACATTATAAAAAAGCTTCTTGAAAATAATAATAATATTTTAGCTACAAGAGCAAATGAAGAATTGTTTGAATATATTAGGAGTTATTATAGTGATGCAAAATATTATGATGAAGCACGTATAATATTTATCAAGAGGAAAGATGTTGATATTACAAAAAAAATTATATCTGTTGTAACAGCGGGTACTTCAGATATACCAGTTGCAGAAGAGGCTGCTGTTACGGCAGAAGTGTTAGGAAATAATGTTAATAGAATATTTGATGTAGGTGTAGCTGGTATTCATAGATTATTTGCTAATTATGAACAGCTTGTAGAATCAAATGTTTTAGTTGCTGTTGCGGGAATGGAAGGAGCTTTGGCAAGTGTTATAGGTGGTGTTGTTGATAAACCTGTAATTGCTGTACCAACAAGTATTGGTTATGGGGCTAACTTTAATGGCTTAGCAGCACTTTTAACAATGTTAAACAGTTGCTCTAGTGGTATTTCTGTGGTTAATATTGATAATGGTTTTGGAGCAGGATATCTTGCAAGTATGATAAATAAATTGTAAAGTAAACTAATTTTTATAGTGATTTGACTGAGATTAAGGCATGATCAAAAATTTCATAAAATTTATTTTAGGTTTTCCTAAATGAATTTAAGAACTATGTATCTTACTTTAGGATAGCCAAAAAATAAACTCTAATTCTCGAGTATGAATTCGGTATTATTTTTTAGGCTCTCCTTTGAGTTAATTTTTATAATAAATTTTGGGGATTTAATGATTCCAATTCTGGTATAACAAAAATTCCATTTTTTCTTATTATTCTATCATCAAAAAGTATATCTCCACCACCATATTCAGGACGTTGGATCATAACTAAATCCCAGTGAATAGAAGAAGTGTTACCATTATTACAATCATCATAACATTGTCCAGGTGTAAAATGGATACTTCCTGAGATTTTTTCATCAAACAAGGTGTCATTCATAGGATTTAGTATATATGGATTTAATCCTATTGCAAATTCACCTATATATCTTGCACCAGAGTCAGTATCGAAAATTTTATTTATTTTTTCAGTATCATTAGATTTAGCATCAATTATTTTTCCATCTTTAAATTCAAGTCTTATATTTTCAAAAGTAGTTCCTTGAAATGAAGATTGACAATTATATGTAATTATACCATTTACAGAGTCTTTTAAAGGAGCAGTATATACTTCACCATCAGGTATATTTAATTTCCCATCACATTTAATTGCATTTAAACCTTTAATTGAAAATTCTAAGTTAGTATTTTTACCTGTTAACTTTACTTTATCTGTAGAATTCATTAATTCTACTAATTTATCCATAGCTTTTGACATTTTTCTATAATCGAGGTTGCAAACTTTAAAATAGTAATCTTCAAATTTTTCAGTAGACATTTTAGATAGTTGAGCCATTGAACTGTTTGGATATCTTAAAACACACCATTTTGTGTTATTTACCCTTTCTGTTAAATGAACAGGATTGGCGTATTTTTCCATATATAGTTTTAATTTATCAGAAGGTGTATCTCCTATTTCATTGATGTTATTTCCTCCTCTGATTCCTATATATGCATCCATTGCTTTCATTCTTATTAAGTCATATTCAGCTGTTTCTTCAATTTGTTTTTCATCACAACCTGATAAGAGAAGTCTTTGTATTTGAGGATCTTTTAAAGAGATAAAGGGTTTGGCTCCAACTTTATAAACTTCTTTAATGAGTTGGCTTACTAGGGATTTATCATCTCCTGTATTTTCAATTAAAATTTTTTCATCTTTTTTTAATTCGACAGAGTAATTTATTAATTTATTTGCTAAATATTTAATTCTAGGATCTTTCATAATTTCCTCCCTGATAAATAATATTTTTAAATAAAATCTATTATAAGGCAGAATCAAAAAATAAACTAGTTAACTTTTTAAAAAATCCATTAAAGTATCGGCATTTTCATAAAAAAGTTGTATTATGAAATTTATGATTTATCTAATACATTGAATCAAATGGTTTTAAACAGGGTTTTCATTTATATTTTATAAAAATTATGATTTATCAATCAATATTAAAATTTATTTTTTAAAATACTAAATTATGTTTTAGTATTTTAAACTTTTTTACGATAATAATTAATATACTATATTTAATCAACAATATTTAATCAGTAATAAACTTTTTTTATAGTTTATAGATTAT
>JBDMZA010000100.1:0-5870 GCA_039770155.1 Clostridiales bacterium | reverse complement strand
ACTTTTCCTGTTAACACATCAGCAATTGCATAACCAGCTTCTTGACCTGGTTGCCAAACTACTAAAGCTGCATCAACTTTTTCAACCCAACAGCAGAAAAGTTAATTTCTAAAAATGAGGCTATTGTATCATCATTGATTGATGTTGAGACAGAGGGAACATTTAACAAAGCAAAATTGTCAATACCTTTTGACAAAAATAAAATACCAAAAAAAGATTATAAAAATGTTAAGATGTTTCACTATGATGAAGAAGAACATACGCTTAAAGAGTTAGAGAATCAAAAAGTTAATGAAAAAGACGGTGTAGTAAGCGCAGATACAACACATTTTTCTAAATTTGTTTTATTATATGTGCCTAATTGGTATGACCAATTTGAAGTACCAGTTGAAGATGGAAGACCAAAGGATGGATATGCAGATGTAGCTTTTGTTATAGATGAATCGAATAGTATGGAAACTAAGAATGATAATAAGCCTGTTAGTGATCCAGAAAGATATAGAGTCAAAGCTGCAAAAGAATTCACAGATGCTTTGATAGAAGGAGATAGAGCAGCTGTAGTAGGTTTCTGGGACTATTCTAATGTTCATCAGAGCTTGTCAAGCGATTTTAATGGAGTAAAAAATGCAATTGACAATATAAGTGGGAATAAAGATAGTACTTGTGTTTATGAAGGTTTAAATAGTGGAACAAATGAGCTAATTCAAGCTGTTAATCAGAATGAAGAAAAGAGAAATAAATTTCTAATACTTTTAACTGATGGACAAGATTCGGGGGGATGGTTTTCTAATACAGCAGATGAAGAAGATTATAATCAAATTATAAAAACATGCCAAGATAACAATATTATTATTTACACTGTTGGATTAGGTACTGATATCAACATTGTTCTTTTAAAAAGGTTAGCAACTGAGACAAAAGGTAAGTATTTCAATATTTTAAATGCAGAAGACCTACCTAATGCTTTTTCAAGAATTGCTGGTGATACTGTAAAAGGAGAAGACAAAGATGATGACGGTATTCCAGATGTTGTAGAAGAAAATGGGATAAGAGATGGAATGGGAAATGTCTATAAACTAGATCCCAAAAATCCTGATTCCGATGGAGATGGATTGTTAGATGGTGAAGAAGTTGGAGATGTAGTTAAGGATGAAGATAAAGAATTCTACATGGTATTTAGTGATCCAACTAAACCAGATACAGATGATGATGGGATTCTTGATATTGAAGAAGGAGATTTAGGAACAAAAATTTGGATAGCTGATACTGATAATGATGGATTGTTAGATGGAAAAGAATATGAAATAGGTTTCAGTCCGCTTGATAGTGATGCAGATAAGGATGGATACAAGGATAAAGAAGAATATGAAAAAAATATAGATCCTTTTGTATATAATAAACAGTGGCCAGACTATGTTACAGATGTTATGTGTGGTTTAGTTATAGGTGATATAGTAGAGACACCAAAGGAATTAGCAGGATTAAAAATTGATACAGAAAGTATAGGATATATATGTGGACAGATTGGGGGCGGATTTATACCAATTGCAGGAACAATAGCCGATGTAAGGGATATGATTGCAAATCTTGTTCAACTTGATTGGGGAGATGCAATATTATCTGGTGTTGGAGTAATTCCTATAGCTGGAGATGCTGCAAATGGTGGAAAGAAACTTACAAAGTTTATTACAAAGAATCTTAAGAATTCTAAAAAAGTAGCAGGAGCAGTACTTTGGGTAAATAAAACTTTTCCTAAAGCACTTCCATTGATGGCTAAACACAGTGATGAAATGGGAAAAGCAATTGAAAAATTTACCAAAGCAAAGGATTTAGTTTTATCTAAAAAATCATTTATTAATTTAAATAGTGCAATTAAAAGTATTGAAAAAGCAGGAAAAGCTATAAAGATTTCTAAAACTGTTGATATAAGCAGTAATGTAATAAAATATACTAGTAATATATGGAATGAAAAACCATTGAAAAGAGCAGCAGGATTTTATAAATATCTTGGTCAAAATGTTGTAGGCAGTTTAAGTTCTGCAAATAAAGTGTCTGCAAGTAAAGTTACTAAATTTAAATTATTGGATACTCAGACATCTAGCTTTCAATCGAAGAAAATCTTGGAAAGAACACTTTTAAAAGATATAGAAAAATTGTCTGAACTCGATGAAGTAAAGGCTATTGAGTATGGGGAAGAAGTATTATTAAAATCACCAAAGAAGAAAGAGTATAAAATATTTATACCTAATACAATTGCAACAAAGGACCAGATAGATATAATTAATAAAGTTAAAAAGACTGGAAATAGTAAGAAAATTGATGTTGTAACAGAAGTTGTAGATCAAACTACTGATAATAAGGATAAAGACGAAGACGACGAAGACGACGAAGACGATGATGAAGACGATGAAGGAGAGACGAGATATCACTATTTAAGTAAGGAAAAATTAGAGAAATATATTGATCCGAATAAATCAAATATATTGGAAGCTAAAGAAAATGTACTTAAAGTAGAGCCAGATACTACAACTTCACAAGAAATAGCTAAAAAATTGGGAGGAAAACCTACTAATTATACACACTATATAGAAGTAAAAGTTAATAAAAAAGAAGTAAAAAATGATAAATTAGAAAAATCAATAAATATAAGTTCACCAATATCATTAAAGAAGTATAATAAAATAAAAGGAGCATTAATAGTTGATTTTGTTGATGTTGGGGAAGGAGATTCTATCCACATACAAACGCCAGAGAATGAGAATATAGTTATTGACACTGGTTATTTAACAAGTGGTGGTGTAAATGTGTATCAAGAAAGAGTAAAAAAACATTTAGATAGTATGAATATTAAAAAAATAGATTTACTTGTAGCTTCCCACTATGATGAAGACCATATTTCTTCAATGTCTAAATTAGTTAAAGAATATGAAATAAAAGAATTTTGGAGTCCGTCATTTGATAATATTACAGAATATAAGGAACCTGAAACGAGAGTCTATAAAAATTTAAAAAATGCCTTAA
The DNA here is from genome assembly GCA_039770155.1 of Clostridiales bacterium. Classification (GTDB taxonomy): domain Bacteria; phylum Bacillota; class Clostridia; order Acetivibrionales; family JBDMZA01; genus JBDMZA01. The sequence continues at coordinate 2,849 of JBDMZA010000100.1, read as the reverse complement.
AAGAAAAGAAAATTCCTTGTAAATATTCTAAAGATTTATGCGGTAAAAAGTATTTTGGTGGATTACTTGAAGTAATACAACCAAAAAATTCAAAAGAAGCTAAAAAGAAAGGCGAGGATGAAGTGATATATACTAAAGGGGGCGGGTCATCAAATATAAATAATAATAATTCAATAATTATTTTACTGAAATTAAACAATAAAAGTTTCTTATTGCCAGGAGATATTGAAAAAGAAGTGGAAAATAATATTACAATTAATAAGGATTTAGAAACAAAATTAAAAGGAATTACAGTATTAAAAGTTGCACATCATGGAAGCGATACATCAACAAGTGAAGATTTTATAAAATTAGTTAAGCCAGAATATGCAGTTATAAGTGATAAGAATGGAGATAGATCAGATGAAGTTAGGGAAAGATTAAATTGTAAATTATATACTATTTATAAAAATGGTAAAATTACAATGATTACAGATGGTAGTATTTTAAGTGATTATAGTCAAAAAAAATAGAAGAGGAGTAATATTGTGAATATAGAAGAACTTAGAAATTATTTAAGAGTTGATTCAATGGATGATACTGACACATATGAAAATGATCCTCCAATGGTGGGATTAATTATGAGTGAAAGAGAAGGCGGTTTTGTCAAAAGACTTTTTCCAAAAGAATTAAAAGTAGGTTATAGAGTTAAATTTATAAAAGATACCAAATTTAAGGTTATTATAGTTGAAGATATAGAAAATTCATTTGTAACTATAAGGTATCGTGATGAACTTGTTAAAATGGTCTTTGAAGATGATTATAATGTTGTTTTTAGAGAGAAAAAAGAATATTTTCCTGAGAATATTAAAGTTGGAGATTATCTTAAATTTGATATTGATTGGTCAAGAACAGCTAGAAAAATCAAATCAAATCCATATCCAAATCAGCACATAGGTGCATTACGAAGTTTAGCTATAAATGCTGATGGGTCAAAGTTAATTTCTTCGGCATATGACAAGATGATTAAAATATGGGATGGAAATACTGGAGAATGTCTTAAGACCATGGAAGGGCATAAGGATACAGTTCATGTTGTAGAAGTATTAGATAATAAAATTATATCAGGTTCTTCTGATAAAACAGTGAAGATATGGGATATAGTGACAGGCAAGTGTCTTAATACCTTAAAAGAACATAAACTTAGTATAAGATGTTTCGCTTTCTATAATGATAAAATAATATCAGGTTCGTTTGATGATACAGTAAAAATATGGGATATGACTACTGGTAACTGTCTCGATACCTTAGTTGGACATAGTAATTATATTAATTCATTAGCATTTGATGAAAAGCGAAATAATATTATTTCAGGAACAAATGGTGGTGAAATAAAAATATGGGATTTTGATACCGGAAAGTGCTTAAAAACTATAAATGATAAAGAATGGACATCAATGTCTTTAAAAATAAAAAATGATAATTTAATAGCTTGCTCACAAAAAGGATTAATAAAAATATGGGATTTAGATAACTATAAATGTATAAATACCTATATAGGTGATAAGAGTCAAACAATTGGGCAGATAGAAGTAAATGGCGATGATATAATTTTTCTTAGACCAGGGAGACATATATGTGCATGGAATCCATTAGAAAATACAGTAAAAGATATTTATGAATCACGTTGCGAAATAGATACAATTTTAGTACATGATAACAAGATTTATGTTGCTGAAGATTTAATAAAACTATTAAATACAGAAGGTAAACACTTAAAAACAATTTAGTACCTTTTAGGTTAGAAACATCAATAAAAAACAAGTTGTTTGTATCTAAATTACTAATAAAAAAGGCTCATATCGTGTTTTAAACTGATATTATTAAATTTATGGATAAATTAGGTGTAAATATTATTAATTACAATATACTGCATAAGGCAATATTTTTCTAATAATATAGGTTTAATGGTATAATATTACATATAAATCACTTAAGAATTGCAAAACTTTATTGAGAAATAAATGTATTTGAGTTATATTTTTACATGTAAGTGTGTGTTTTATTAACTAAAAAGTAGCCGAATTATCATTATTAGGCGATTTTCATATTTTTGTTTTTAGTGCTTTTAGTTTCAAATGTTTGAAATTTTGGAGTTAATAAACTTGAAATTTCGCTATTATATTCTTTATTAATTCCGTTTAAACAACTATCTATAGCAGCTTTAAAGTCAGAAAAATTTTCATAATATTTTGCATATAACACTTTCTTTTTAACAAATTTCCATAATCGCTCTATCAAATTTAAATTAGGAGAATATGTTGGCAAAAATAATATTTCAATTCCTAATTCATTAGCATAATTTGTAACTTTTTTACATCTTTGATATCGCGCATTATCCATAACGAGTGTTATTGGAATGTTCTTAGTACTATGTTTTCCATATATTTTCTGAATCAATTTACATACTACATCTGAATTTATATATGCTTCATTTGTAATTGTAATTAATTCATTATGGAATATATCAATAGCTCCTAATACGTTATAACGCTGTCTTCCACTTGATGCCTTAATAAAAACTCTTATTATACACCACAATTGTATTAGATATGATCCCATAACAAAATGTGCTGCATCAACAAAATATACTTTTCGTTTTTCTTTTTTTACTTCATCTAATTTAGGTTCTAAATCATTTTTTAAAAATTCTCTCTGTTTTTCTGGATTTGCTTTTGAAGGGATTTGACCAGTTTTGAGCAATCTGAATCCTTTTTTTTTATAAAATTTGCTACTTGTGTTTTACTTCTTTTCAATCCTGTTAATTTCTCTATTCTTGCACAACATTCTTTTAGACTCATTAATCCCTT
>JBDMZA010000099.1:0-13488 GCA_039770155.1 Clostridiales bacterium | reverse complement strand
TTATAATATGATATTCGTTATAAAATTTAAGTTAAATATTTCGAATAAAAATATAAAAATGTTTATAGATGTTTATATATATAGTGTAAATATTATTTTAAAATAAATACTGATTTTAAAGTCTTCTTAGGAGGGGATTAATTTATGCAAAATATTAGAATTTTATATATTGATAATTTGAAAACTGCTGATGAAGAAATAAGAAAAATCGGAGTGGATGCAAATTATATTAGAATGATGTCGATGAAGTCTATTTTTGTAACTTTAAAGTTAGAGAATTTATTAACAAATGAAGCAAATATTTTAAAGCAAGAAATGCTTGGTAAAGGTGGAGAAGCAGCTATAAATAGAAAAGCGTTTAATTATAGTGAAAACAAAACTGATGTACTTTTAATGGGTACTTTAAACCAATATAAAAGATTAATTTATAAATTAAATCTCCAAACTGGATCTTTGAAGTTTATAGGTAGTGAAATTAAGGATTTAATTGATTGCTTAGAAAAAGGAAAAATTGATCATTTTGAATGTTGCAATCATAAACTTAATATTGGAGAAAGAACTTATATTATGGGAATATTAAATGTTACTCCTGATTCTTTTTCAGATGGAGGTAGCTATAGTAATGTTGATAAAGCGGTAAAGAAAGCAAAGGATATGATCAAAGCTGGTGCCGATATAATTGATATTGGTGGTGAATCTACAAGACCTGGACACATTGAAGTTGATTCTATTGAAGAAATAAATAGAGTTGTACCTGTAATTGATATATTATCTAAAGAAATAACTGTGCCTATTTCAGTGGATACTTCAAAGGCAATAGTAGCAGAAAAAGCTTTAGAAGCTGGAGCTCATATTGTAAATGATGTTTGGGGACTTCAAAAAGATAGGAATATGGCTGATGTTATATCCAATAAAGGGGCTGGAGTAATAATAATGCATAACAGTAAAAACGCTGTTTATAAGGATATAATAGGAGATGTAATAAGATTTTTGAGAAAAAGTATAAATATAGCAAATGAAGCAGGAATAAGATATGAAAGCATTATTATAGATCCAGGAATAGGATTTGGTAAGAATTTAGAACAAAATCTTGAAATTATGAGAAAATTAGATGAACTATGTTCATTGAAGCAACCCATACTTATAGGTACTTCAAGAAAATCTATGATAGGTAATATATTAGAATTGCCTGTTGGAGAAAGAGTTGAAGGAACAGCAGCGACAGTTACTTTAGCTATAGCTAAAGGTGTCGAGTTAATAAGAGTTCATGATGTTAAAGAAATGGAGAGAGTTGCAAAAATGACAGATTCCATGATTAGAGATTAGGCAGAACCTAAAAAATAATACCAAAATCTTTTCGTCTGAAGTTCGCTTAAATCATGCGAATTCATGCTTGAGAATTAGAGTTTATTTTTTTGGATATCCCTTAGAGAAAATATTTTTAGAATCTCAGAAGGAGATTGATTATGGATAATATTATGATTAATGGCATAAGAGTTTTTGCTTATCATGGTGTTTTAGAAGAAGAACAGAAACTTGGTCAAGAATTTATTATTGACATAAAAATGTTTTTAGATTTAAGAAAAGCAGGAATAAGTGATTCTATATCAGATACAGTAGATTACTCAAAAGTTTATAAAATTGTAAGCGATATATGTATTTCTAATAAATATAAATTGTTAGAATGCCTTTCAAATAAAATAGCTGATCGAGTACTAAAAGAATATATAAATGTAGATAGAATCAAAATTATAGTAAAAAAGCCAAATCCGCCTATAAATGGAATCCTTGATTTTGTTGCAATTGAAATTGAAAGGAAAAGATATGAGTAGTGAAATTTCTTACTTTTCAATAGGTTCAAATCTTGGAGATAGATTAAATAATCTTATTAAAGTTATTGATATCATGAGTAAAACAAAAAATTTCAAACTTATAGATTATTCAAATATATATGAAACATCACCAGTAGGATTTATTGATCAAAGCGATTTTTTAAATATGGTATTAAAGTACGAAATATTTAATATGAGTGGAAAAAAACTTTTATATAAGATAAAGAAAATTGAAGAGGATATGGGAAGAACAAAGTCAGAAAGATGGGGACCAAGATTAATTGATATAGATATATTAATTTTTGGAAATGAAAGAATTAATGAAGATTTTTTAAAAATACCACATAAAGAAATGTTTAATAGAGCTTTTGTTATGATTCCTTTAAAAGAAGTATTTAATAACAATGAGTTATATGATATTCCTTTTGAAAATATAATAAATAAATGTAGTGATAAAAATACTGTTTTGTTTTATAAGAGTAGAGACTGTGTTAAAACTTAATTATTAAGGGATATCCAAAAAATAAACTCTAATTCTTGAGTATGAATTCGCATGATTTAAGCGAACTTCAGACGAAAAGAATTTGGTATTATTTTTTAGGTTCTCCTAAGTACAATCTAAGGGATATTTAAAAATGTCATTTTTAGTAAGGTATAATCAAAAATTTCATAAGACAACTTTTTTTAAAGTTGACAAGTTTATTTTTTGATTCTGAATAAATGCAAAATTACTTTTCGGATTAGCTTTGGGAATACTATGATATTACCTATGTATTTATTTTTAAATTATCCATTTATTAAGGAGAGTAATTATTGAAATATAAAATATTAGAATTACTTTGTAATAAAAAAGGAGTTTTTATTTCAAGTAAGATTCTAAATGAGAAATTTAATGTTACAAGAACAACTATATGGAAATATATAAATGAGTTAAAAAAAGATGGCTACTTAATTGAATCATCATCAAAAAAAGGCTATAAATTATTATATTATCAAAATAAAATTATACCATATGATATTATGAACAACTTAAATACAACAATTATTGGTAAAAATATAATTTATTATGATGAAATAGATTCAACAAATATAGAATCAAAAAAAATGTTGCAAGATGGGCTAGAAGAAGGATCTATAATAATTGCTGATAAACAAACTAATGGTAGAGGAAGAATGGGAAGATTGTGGCATTCATTACCAAATAAAGGGATATGGATGTCAATTATTCTAAAACCTGTAATTTGTATTGAAGAAGTACAGAAAATTACTTTAGCAACTGCAATAGCAGTTGCTAAAGCTCTTGAAAAGTGTTTGAAAATAAAAGCAGGAATTAAGTGGCCAAATGATATACTTTTAGATGATAAAAAAGTTTGTGGAATTTTAACTGAGATGAGTGCAGAAGTTGGAAGAATTAACTATGTTATTGTAGGGATAGGCATAAATGTTAAACATAAAAAGGATGATTTTGCAAAAGATATTATCGACAGAGCAATTTCTCTTGAGAGTTATTTAGAGAAAATTAATAGTTATGAAATTTTAGATAGAAATGTTATAATAAAAAATATCTTAATAGAATTTGATAGAGTATATAAGTATATATTAAGTTTTCAAACGAAGAAAATTATAGATATATGGAAATGGTATTCTATTACATTAGGTAGAGATATAAAGATTATTGGCGAAAACTATAAATACAATGGTAGGGCAATTAATATTACTAATGAGGGTAAGTTAGTAGTGAAATTAGATGATGGAAGTATAAAGGAATTTATTTCTGGAGAAATTAGTATAAGATAAGAATAAGGGATATCTAAAAAAATAACCATATTTTTCGATTACCTCTAAATATATCTTAATACATCCTAAATTAATATTTTATTTATTTAGGTTATAAAATTTAATTTTTAATAATTTATTTTGTTTATGGGTATTTATAAAGTAAAGGTAATTTACTTTGTGTATTGAGTAAGCATAATCAAAAATTTCATAAAACAACTTTTTTAAAATATTTATGATTTTAATTAATCTTAAAAAAGTTGACTAATTTATTTTTTTGATTCTACCTAATATATCAACTGAATTTTATTTTCAGTTAATAATAATATGATATTATTTTTTAGTTCTACTAAAGAATTTTATGGAATTTACGAAATATTATTTAGTAAATATGAATTTGTTTGACTGACTTTTTATTATTATTTAAATAATTTCAAGTAGAACTTGAACAAATTTAGCCAGATTAAAAATAATTTTGTAATTGGGTATTTAATTAATGTAAAGGGGAAGATTTATGGTTAAAAATACTGAGTATGGTAGTTCAGGAAATAGGAAAAGCAGTGGCTATAACAACAAGTATAGCAACAGATATAATGACAATAAAACAGAAAATAGAAATAATTCAAATAGAGACAGGTATGATAAAAGAAATAATTTTAATAGGAATAATTCAAATAATTCTAACAACTCAAATAATTCTAACAACTCAAATAAAAATAGTTTTAATCGAAATAATAACATGAGCAATAAAGAAAGGTATGAAAATAAGAATAATAATAACAGAAGAACTACAAGCAGAGATTATGAAGGAAGAAATTATAATAGAAAGAATAATTATAAGAGTTCAAAATTTAAATATAATAGGATTAAAGCAGAAGAAACTGTTGAAGAAATAAAACAAGATATAAAGAGAATTGAAAAAGAGATAAGATTAGAACTTAGAGAAATTAAAAGTATGAGATTAGGAATGTAGTAAATATGTTAGGGAGGAAGATATGGTATTCGTTATTGATGTAGGGAATACAAATATAGTTTTAGGTATATACAAAGGAAATGAACTTATTGATTACTGGAGAATGGGTACAGATAAAAATAGGTCAGCTGATGAATTGGGATTATTTTTTTTAACGTTGTTCAGGAGTCAACAAATTGAAATAGATAGTATTGATGGAGTAATAATTTCATCTGTAGTACCTCCAATAATGTATTCTTTAGAACATGCTATCAGAAAGTATATGAATAAAATACCTTTAATTATAGGTCCAGGTATAAAGACTGGCTTGAATTTAAAATATGATAATCCAAAGGAAATAGGAGCAGATAGAATTGTAAATGCAGTTGCTGCTTTTGAAATATATAAATCACCATTAATTATAGTGGATTTTGGGACAGCAACTACTTTTTGTCTAATATCTGTAAAAGGAGAATATTTGGGAGGCGTTATATGTCCGGGAATAAAAATTTCTTCAGAAGCTCTTTTCCAACATACTGCAAAATTGCCAAGAATAGAAATCATAAAATCAAATAATGTTATTGGCAAAAATACAGTTTCAAGTATGCAATCAGGATTGATAAATGGTTTTGTAGGGCAAGTTGATTACATAGTTAAAAAAATCAAAAAAGAAAGCAAATTTGATAAAATTAAAGTAGTTGCAACAGGAGGACTAGCAAATATTATTGCAGAAGAAACTTCTGAAATTGATGATGTAAATAGTTTTTTAACTTTAGAAGGTCTTAGAATAATTTATAGAAGAAATAGAGAATAGAAATTATTATATTATTTATAATCATACCTTATAATATCTTAGGATAACCTAAAAAATAATACTAAATTTTTTTCGTTTGAAATTCGCTTAAATCATGGGAATTCATATTCGAGAATTAGAGTTTATTTTTTGGATATCCCTTAGCATAATAAAAATGTCAACTTAAAATTTTAATAATTATATCAAAAAAATTAATATTTATTTTTTATATTACTATTATAAAAAACTTGTAGAATATTGAACTTATTTAGGGGGTAAAAATGTCAATAAAAAAGGAATCTATAGAGAAACATGAAGAATGGATGGGTAAAATTGAAGTTATAAGCAGAGTCAAAGTGAGGAATAGGGATGACTTATCGATTGCTTATACACCTGGAGTAGCCGATGCTTGCTTAGAAATTGAAAAAGATAGAGATTTATCATATAAATATACTAGAAGATGGAATTTAGTAGCTGTAATTACTGATGGGACTGCTGTATTGGGTCTAGGTGATATTGGACCTGAAGCAGGAATGCCTGTGATGGAAGGGAAATGTGTATTGTTCAAAGAATTTGCAGGAGTGGATGCATTTCCTATTTGTCTTGATACTAAAGATGTTGATGAAATTGTAAATACTATAAAACTTATATCTAAAAGTTTTGGTGGAATCAATTTAGAAGATATTTCTGCACCGAGATGTTTTGAAATAGAAAGAAGATTAAAAGAATTATGTGATATTCCTATTTTTCATGATGACCAACATGGTACAGCAGTAGTTACAGTTGCAGCTATGTTAAATAGTTTGAAAATTGTTAAAAAAAATATAGATGAAATTTCTGTTGTTATTAATGGATCAGGAGCTGCTGGTATAGCAGTTATGAAATTACTTATGAGACTTGGCTTAAAAGATGTAATTATGTGTGATACCTCAGGTGCTATATATGATGGGAGAGAAAATTTTACTGGCGAAAAGCTCTATGTTTCAAAAGTTTCAAATAAAAGCAGAAAAAAAGGATCGCTAAAAGATGTTATAAAAGATGCAGATGCTTTTATAGGCTTATCTGCACCAAATTTAGTAACAGAAGAAATGGTAAAATCAATGAAGAGTAATTCAATTATTTTTGCTATGGCAAATCCAGTACCAGAAATTATGCCTGACTTAGCAATTAAATCAGGTGCAAGAATTGTAGGTACAGGTAGGTCGGATTTTTCAAATCAAATAAATAATGTGTTAGCATTTCCAGGAATATTTAGAGGTGCATTAGATGTAAGAGCTAAGGATATAAATGATGATATGAAAATAGCTGCTGCATATGCTATTGCTTCAATTGTAAAAGATGATGAATTGAATGAAGATTATGTTATTCCTGCTCCATTTGATAACAGAATATGCAAATGTGTTGCTAAAGCAGTTGCAGAAGCTGCAATAGAATCAAATGTTGCATCATTTAATCAACCAAAATAAATAAAAATTTTATAATAAAATTTTTTTGATTATGATTAAACTAAAAAAAGGTGGAATTTAGAGCCACCTTTTTTAGTTGGATTTTAATGTCTAGGGATATCCAAAAAATAAACAGTTATAAACTAAAGATTGGGCAATTATATATTAAATTTAAATTTATAGTATAATGAGAGTAATGACAAATCAAAGTAATTATTAATTAGGGACAGCCAAAAAATAAATCAACATTTTAAAATAATAAATTACAGGATTTTAGCTATTATCAGATTTTAAAAATGTGATATTATTTTTTAGGGTCTCATTAGGGAATGTAATAATATTATTGATATAGGAGAATAATAAATGACAAATGTAATAATAGAAAAATGTGTTTCATATGATCAAGTATATTTAAAAAAATCATTAGAAAAAATTGTTGATAGTTATGATTCCATAAAAAAATTAAAACCAAATAGTAAAATTTTATTAAAAGCAAATCTGGTGATTCGTAAAAGACCTGAATTAGCTGCAACAACTAATCCTAAACTCTTAAGAATTCTTGCTGATATACTTATAAATAGAGGATTTATAGTTATTATTGGTGATAGTCCTGGAGGGGTATATAATAAAATTTTTTTGAAATCTGTTTATAGAGTTTGTGGATTGACGGAAGAACTTCGTACATCTAAAGCTGAATTTAATTATAATACAGAAATTGAAGAGTTGGATAATTCTGAAGGTCTCATATTAAAAAAAATTACTATTACTAAGTATATAAATGATATAGATTTTATTATAAATGTTCCTAAACTAAAATCACATGCTATGATGGTTTATACAGGTGCTGTAAAAAATATGTTTGGAATTATTCCAGGAGAAAAAAAGGCAGAATGTCATTTTAATGCACCTAATTATAATGATTTTTCGAATTTATTGATAGATGTATTTTTGCATAGAAAACCAAATTTAAATATTATGGATGCAATAATAGGAATGGAAGGGCAAGGACCTACATCTGGAAATCCCATTAATATTGGACTTATATTGTCAAGTGAGGATGGGTTTGCATTAGATTTTGTAGCATTAAATATTGTAAATATTAATCCCGAAATAGTTCCTATTATGAAAATGGCTTTTAATAGAGGTTTAGTAAAAAATGATATAAATAGCATAAATATTATTGGAGAGAAAATTGAAGATGTTAATATATCAAATTTTGAATACATTGAAGAAAATAATCTAAAGAATGTTATATTTACAGATAATATAATTATAAAAAAAATGTTAAGTAAATTGAGATCAAAACCTATTATTAATTATGAAAAATGTATAAAGTGCAAGGAATGTTATAAAGTTTGTCCTGCAAAGGTTATAACATTTGATGACAATTGTCCTGAAATCAAACATAATAAATGTATAAAATGTTTTTGTTGTCATGAACTATGCCCTGTTAGTGCTATTGATATAAAAAAATCAAAAATAATGTTAATTATAATTAAGATGGGTGCGATAATTAAAAGTATAAATATAAAATTAAAAGATATGAAAAATAATAAAAAAGAAAAAGAAATTTAAATAAGGCAGAATCAAAAAATAGACTAGCCAGTATTTATTTTTGAAATACTGCTAAAATATTAATATTTTATGAAATTTTTGATTATGCCTTATTTATCTTTTAGAATTAGGATTTATTTTTTTTAATATCCAAAATTACTACTCTGATATAATTTCTCTTATTATATTAAAGTTTGAAAAATTTTCTGTAATATAATCTGGATTGTATTCTGACAATTCGTTTATACTGTATCCACCTGTAGCAACAGCAACTGACTTGACATTTGTTTTTTTTGCAGCTTCTATATCAATTGGTGTATCACCTATGACATAAATATTATTGTTATTAAATGGTATACCAAAAAAATTTTTGGAATTTACTATTGCATTATTTACTAGTTGCCATCTTTTGTAAGGTTCATCTCCGAAACTTCCTATTTTAAAATATCTGTTTAAATTATCTTTTGTTAATTTTATTCTTGCCCCAAGTTCGATATTTCCTGTTCCAAGTATATTGTATATAGTCCTGCTTTTTTTTAAAAATTCCATCAATTTTTTTATACCAGGTGCAGCAAAGGCATTTTTATTTTCTGATACTGCTTCAGATAAATAATAACAATATTCATTAAAAAAATTAGAATAATTTTTTTCTTTAATATTGTTCATATCATAAGCTTTGCCTAAAATTACTGAATCAACCATTCCAGCCATTGATATTTTATCAAAAGCATTTTTTATATTATAAATCTCATAAAAAGTTTTATTAAGTGCTATTTTACCGATACCTTTACATTGGAGCAATGTTCCATCTATATCCCATATAAATAGTTTTTCCATGATTATTCACCTTTATTGTTTCATATTATAGTTTATAAAAATTATATATTTAAAACTCCTTAGTTCAAAGTATAACACATTGAAGTAAATTGCTTCAATTAAAGAATTTTAAAGAAAAGACTATATTATACTATTATTATGGAAAAATATGAAAAATGATTAAAATAGTATAATTTACTAAAAAAAATGACGATAATAGTAATATAAAATAGTGTATAATTATTTATAGTGTTTTGACTTGAAATAAGGCAGAATCAAAAAATAAACTAGTCAACTTTTTTTAAAAATTCGTTAAACCATCGATATTTTCAGAAAAAAATTGTCTTATGAAGTTTTTGATTATGCTTAGGAGAGCCTAAAAAATAATACCGAATTCTTTTCGTCTGAAATTCGCTTAAATCGCGCGAATTCATACTCGAGAATTAGAGCTTATTTTTTGGCTATCCCTTAGGAGAGCCTAAAAAATAGCAGTTAACAATTGTCATTTTGAGAGACTGTAAAAAATACGATTGTTTAATAATGGAGTAAATTGAATTTATTAAATTTATATTATGGAGGATTTAATGAAAAAAGGATTATTGATTACTTTTGAAGGAATGGATGGATCAGGAAAAACTACACAAATAAAAATGATTGAAGAATATTTAAATTCGAAGGGTTTTAAAACTGTTATTACAAGAGAACCAGGTGGTACAATTATAAGTGAATCCATAAGAAATATTGTTTTAAATAATGAATTTAAAGAAATGGATTCAACTACAGAGTTGTTACTTTATTGTGCATCAAGGGCTCAACTAGTAAAAGAAATTATTTTACCTGCAATAGAAAATTCAAAAATTGTTTTATGTGATAGATTCATAGACTCTACTATTGTATATCAAGGCTATGCAAGAGGTATAGATATAGATTTCTTAAATAAATTAAATGAATTTGTTTCTATGGGAATAGAACCAGATATTACATTTTTATTAAATATATCATCTCAAGAATCAAAAAATAGATTGAATTTATGTGAGGAGATGGATAGGATTGAAAATGAAGACTCTAATTTTTATAATAAAGTTTGCAAAGGATATAATGAAATAACTAAAATATACAAAAAAAGAATTAAGAGTATTGATGGAACAAAAGATAAAGATAAAATTAGTTTAATTATCAAAAATGATATTGAGAATATTTTAAGGAGATGTAGTTTATGAAAATAGATTCATCGAAGAATTCAGGGAATTTATCTGAACTAGCAAACAAGGATGAGAAAAAAAATGACGATATACCAAAAATAAAATTTGGTGATAAATTAAAAATGTTTAGCGACAAAAATACTGATGAAAAAATACAATTGCTTGTAGAAAAAATTATTGAACAGGGCGAAAAACTAAGTAAAAAAATTGATATCAAAGAATTAAAGCAATATAAATTATTAATTTCAGAATTTATGGAAGAAACTATACATAATTCACATAAGTTTACAAAAGAAGAATTTCTGGATAGAAGAGGAAGACATAGAGTTTATGCTGTTATAAAAAATGTTAATAAGGAATTGGATGAATTAACAAAGGATGTATTAAGTAGTGAAAAGGATAATATAAAAATTTTAAATAGACTTGAGGATATTAGGGGTCTAGTTATGGATCTTTTACTATAATTACATTTTTGAGTCTTAAAGCATTGGCATTTTCAGAAAAAAGTTGTATTATGAAATTTTTGATTATGCTCAACTATAGGGATATCCTTTAGAAAAGGAGTAATTTAGTGAATTTCAAAAATATTGTAGGACAAAGTCAAATTTTAAATAACTTAAATTTAAATATACAAAATAAAAAAATAAATCATGCAAATTTATTTATTGGTGAAGAAGGTATTGGTAAAAAGACATTAGCTATAGAATATGCAAAAATTATCTTGTGTAATGATATGACAAATTGCGGAAAATGTATATCGTGTAAAACTTTTAAGACTGAAACTAATCCTGATTATAAGTTTGTAAAATCAGATAAAAAAACAATAGGTGTTGATATAGTTAGAAATATTCAAAATGATATTTCTATAATGCCTGTCTATGGAAACTATAAAGTGTATATTTTTACAAATATACATCTTATGACAATACAGGCTCAAAACGCATTATTAAAAACATTGGAAGAACCACCTGAATATGTTGTTTTGATTTTAACATCACCTAACTTAAACCAGATTTTGGATACAGTAATATCAAGAAGTATTATATTTAATTTTAAGAAGAATACTAAAGAAGATGTAGAATTATATATAAAAGAAAATTATACTATAGGTATTGAACAAAGAGAATTTGCAGTAAAAATAGCTGATGGAATTATTGGTAAAGCAAAAAAAGTTTTAGAAAATGAAAATTTTTTGGATATTAGGAATAATGTCATAGAATTTATTAGGTTTATAATTAATAAAGACTATAATAAAACAATAAATATATATGAATTTTTTAATAGTAATAAAGATAATATTGATGATATTTTTTTAGTAATGAATCTTTTTTATCGTGATATTCTTGTTTATTTAAAAACCAAGAATGAAAAGATATTGATTAATTCTGATAAAAAAGATATTATAATAGATATCTTTTCAAAAGTTAGTTCATTCAAAATAGAAAATGATATTAAATTTATAAATGATGCCAGAAGAAAAATAAATACAAATGTAAATTTTCAATTGGTTATTGAAGTTATGTTGTTAAAATTGCAGGAGGAAATCATTAAAAATGGTTAATGTAATTGGAGTAAGATTTAAAAAAGCTGGAAAAATATATTACTTCGATCCCGGAGATTTAACAATTAAGACAGGTAGTAATGTAATTGTTGAAACCGCTAGAGGAATAGAATTTGGATATGTTGTTATACCAAATAGAGAAGTATCAGAAGATGAAATAGTATCTCCTTTAAAAAGTGTTATAAGAGTTGCAAATGATGAAGATTGTGAACATAATAATAATAATAAAAGTAAGGAAAAAGATGCTTTTGATATTTGCTTAAAAAAGATTGTAAAACATGGATTAAGTATGAGACTTATAGATGTTGAATATACTTTTGATAATAATAAAGTTTTATTTTATTTTACAGCAGAAGGTAGAATTGATTTCAGGGAACTAGTAAAAGATTTAGCTTCGGTTTTTAGAACAAGAATTGAACTAAGACAAATAGGTGTAAGAGATGAAGCAAAGCTGATGGGTGGAGTTGGAATATGTGGTCTGAAGTTATGTTGTAAAACATTTTTAGGTGAATTCCAACCTGTCTCGATAAAAATGGCAAAAGAGCAAGGATTGTCATTAAATCCTACTAAAATTTCAGGTAATTGTGGAAGACTTATGTGTTGCTTAAAATATGAACATGAGGCATATGAGGAATTAATAGGTCGTGTTCCTAAATTAGGAGCAATCGTAGAAACTGGCGAGGGACAAGGTATTGTTATTGATACTTTCATACTTAAAGAATTAGTAAAAGTAAAGCTTGATAAGGGAAATGAGACAGATATCAAATTATTCAAAGTTTCTCAAATAAAAGTTATAAAAGATCCTGATAAAGAGGAAACTACAGAGGAAATAAATGTGGAAGTTTTAAAAGAATTGAAAGAATTAGAGGATTGAGTATAATCTATAAAGAATTTAAATATAAACATTTGAAAAATTTATATTTAGTGGTAAAATAATAAAGTCAGCTTTTAGGATATACTAAAGGATAAGAAAAAAATAATTATACAATTTTTAGTGATTTTCAAATAAGATGAGATATTATTTTTTTAGATTATCCTAAAACCGATAATATTATAAAAATAAAGTTTATCGGAGAAAACAATATTTAAATATATGTTGAGGGGGTGTTTAAATGGCCTATGTAATAAATGATTCTTGTATTAGTTGTGGAGCATGTGAATCGGAATGTCCAGTTTCATGCATATCAGCAAAAGAGAGTATATATGTAATAAACGAAGATGATTGTATTGATTGTGGAGCATGTGCGAATGTGTGTCCGGTTGATGCACCTCAACAAAAGTAATTTTGTAGTTTATTAAAAGAGGTCCTTTAAGTTAGGGATAACCAAAAAATAAATCATCATTTTAAAGTAACGAATTACATGTTTTTAGTGATTCTTAGACAAATAAAATGTGATATTATTTTTTAGGTTTTCCTTAAGTAACTTTAAAGGCCTCTTTTTAAATATATTTTAGGGTTTTCTTAGGGATATCCAAAAAATAAACTCTAATTCTCGAGTATGAATTCGCATGATTTAAGCGAACTTCAGACGAAAAGAATTTGGTATTATTTTTTAG
>JBDMZA010000098.1:0-2931 GCA_039770155.1 Clostridiales bacterium | reverse complement strand
CCTTATAATTTTCGTGCTTTTATTGAAAATTCATTATTTCTAAATAGATTGATGCCAAGTAAAGTAGATGCAATTAAGCTTGTAATAAATAAAATTAATTCTGTATATGGAATTTTATCAAATATATTTGAATATAGTTCCAGAACAATTTTATTAGACAAAACTGTACTTTGTAAATTAATTGTTGCATGTATAATTATAGGAGTCCAAATAGATTTACTAATATAATATGTAAAACCTATGACTAATCCTAAAATCAAAGCATAAGATGACTGAACAATGTTTCCATGAATAATACTAAATATAAGTGCTTGTATAGTTATAGATAAATAAATATTTAAATTTTTATTTATCTCATTTTGTATAATACCTCTTAATAGAATTTCTTCGAATATAGGACCTAAAATACCTATAACCAATATAGACAATATTAGGTTTGTATTTCCCATGACACTATCCATAAGTTTTTCATATTCTTCCATAACATTAGACACATCATATGATTTTTCTATGAAATATATAATAATACTGATAAAGTAGTTTAGGAATATTCCTAAAGATATACAAAATAATATGTTTAGTAAGGAAATTTTTTTGAAATTGCATTTTTTGATAAGACTTTCTTTATATAATTTATGTATTAAAAAGAAAGCTATTAGAGATAAAATTGAGGCAAATAATGTTATTAATAGACTATTCTCTATAACCATGGTGTATGCAATATTAAAAAAGCTTTCATTAGGATTAATTTTATAATCTGAAATTCCATTTCCGTATTTAGTAAAGTTTAGATATATTAAAGAACCTAGAAACAATATTATGCCTAAAGAAATGTTGAAAAATAAATAAATTACTAAATGTAATAATACAAATAAAAAGTTTTTAATGATTTTCATTTAAATACTTTACCCCCTAAAAAATTTATAAGATATAATTCTTCCCAAAAATTTTTTTGAGAAGAATTGAGAACTACTAGAAATATTAAATACATTTTTTTATGTCTTTAATTTATCAATTTCCTAAATAGGATGAAATTACTTGTTTAGCTATTGGTGCACATATTGAACCACCAGTTTCACCAGAGTATTCATTTATAACAGCAATAGCAATTTTAGGATCATCAGCGGGAGCAAAAGCAATAAACCATGCATGCTCTTTATTTTGAACTTCATTTTCAGCTGTTCCTGTTTTGCCAGCAACTTTAATTCCTGGAATTTGAGCACTTGTACCTGTACCATTATCTACAACGCTTACCATTATATCTGTTACATTATCTGCGATTGAAGAGGTTGTTAATTCAGAGAGTACTTTAGCTTTTGTCTCTTTTTTTACTTTGCCTTCTGAATTTTGAATATTATTAACTAAGTATGGTTGCATCATTTTACCATTATTAGCTATTGCAGATGTGAACGCTGCCATATAAAATGGTGTAACTTGTAGCGTGCCTTGTCCCATTGATACAGCTGCCAATTCAGTTTTAGAAGAAAGAAGTCTTTTCTTATCTAAGGTATTAGTTGCTGTATCTAATTCGAAATCCATTTCTTTATTTATAAATGCTTTATTATGAACTTTTAATAGATTTTCATCACCAATTTCAAGACCTAATTTTGCATAAAATACATTGCTTGAAACTGATAAAGCATCTTTTATACCAATTTCACCATATGCTTTTGAGTTATAATTCTTAAATAGTTTACCATCTATATCAGTTGAACCTTCATCATTTAAAGAAAAATCACCTAGATTGTTTTCATAGGCAGCCACAGAGGTTAAAACTTTAAAAGTAGATCCTGGAGGATATTTGTTTAATAATGCTCTTGATGTAAAGTTACCATCAGGTGATTGAGTAAGTTTTGTAAACTCATCATCAATTTTATTTGGATCAAAACCAGGATTACTAACCATTGCTAAAATTTTTCCAGTTGATGGTTCTATTGCAACCAGAGCTCCTTTATAATTCCCCATAGAGTCTTGAGCTGTTTTTTGAAGGTCATTATCAATAGTAATTTGAATATTATTTCCTATTTTTTTCTTTGAAAAAATACTTTTTAAATCGTTAAGAGTTTCAAATGATGATAAACCTAACAGCTCATTGTCATAAATGCGTTCTAAATTATGTTTACCATAGTTTACTGAACTATAACCAATTATATGACAATATAAACTCCCAAATATATATTCTCTTTTTTGTGTATTTGCATCTATCCTTGTGCTTTGAGCTAAAATAGTTCCATTTTTGTCTAAAATGCTACCTCTTAGTATTTTAGCTTCCTCACGCATTCGCCTTCCATTATTTGGATGGATTTTCAAATCTTCAGCTTTGAATAATTGAAAGTATGTTAAGTAAGCAATAATAGAAAAAAATAAGATGCAAAATAATGCTAAAGTATGTACTATTTTATTGTTTTTACTCATCTTCAGATGATACCTCCTTATCATAAGATTTATTTGATACGGCTTGTAATATTCCAAGTGCTATAAAACTTGTTGTTAATGATGTTCCGCCATAACTTATGAATGGAAGTGTTATTCCTGTTAAGGGAATCATTTTTATTACTCCACCTATAATGATAAAAGTTTGTATACCAAATAAGCAAGTAATACCATATGCTACCTTTTTATGAAATATATTTTTTATGGAAAGAGATACTTTTAATCCTCTATATACAAGTATAAAAAATAATAAAACAACTGCATAACCAGCAAATATACCCATTTCCTCACATATTCCGGCTCAGCAACGTCCTGTTCGACGGAAACGTGGCCTACGCCGAGGACGCCGACGGCGATCCCCTGGACGCCGACGGGGGCGGGCTGCTGCGCTTTTGCGCAGTAAGGGCAGGGCGATCTGCAAGCAATTTACGGTGCCGAAATAATTGTTGGTATACAAACTTTTATCATTATAGGTGGAGTAATAAAAATGATTCCCTT
>JBDMZA010000097.1:0-13071 GCA_039770155.1 Clostridiales bacterium | reverse complement strand
TTACTGAATCTATATGTGAAATGATTCCATTAAATAGTGATACTAACATTCAAATAGTTGATGGTTTTTCCTTAGGCGGTAATTTGTTACTTAAAATAGGCAAATCTTATGGTCCAATAACCAGATATTCAAAATTTCTATGGAAATTAATTTGGAATGTTTCATCATTAAAACCAAACTTATTAAATAAATTAGTTGAAATGAAAATTGAAAAAGATTTTTTAAATCTTACTAATAGCTTTAAACCAGATATAATCATTTCTGTTCATCCAAATTTTAATGGTTCAGTTTTAAATATATTAGAAAAACACAATATGAATATTACTTTTATAACAATGATAGCAGATTTAATAAGTATATATCCATTATGGGCAGATAAAAGAGCTGATTATATTATTAGCCCAACTATTGAAGCTAAAAAAAAGTGTCTTAACTATGGTATAGATGAATCAAAAATTAAAGTTCTTGGATTTCCTGTGCGTTCACGGTTTTACAAAAATATAAATAATTTAAGAACTCGTAAAAATAAATCTTTTTCATCATTTAACTGTCTTATAATGAGTGGTGGTGAAGGTGTAGGTAATATGAATGAAATAACCAAGTGCCTATTAGAAAATTTTAATTGTAATGTGAACATCATTGCTGGAAAAAATAAAAAGTTAAAAATGAAACTTGAAAAATCATTAAAAAATATCTACGGAGATAAAGTAATGATTCATGGCTTTATAAATAATATAGAAGAAATCATGCATAATACAGATATTGCATTCACCAGAGGAAGTCCAAATGTTATTATGGAAGCAGTATCATGTAACATACCAATAATAGTAATGGGTGCTCTACCTGGTCAAGAAGAAGGAAACCCAGATTATATCAAAAAATATAATCTAGGAATACTATGTGACAATATTAATAATCTAAAACAAATAACAAAAAAATTATTCGCAAATGAAGGTAATATGGTTAAGCAAATTAAAAAAAGCCAACAAAAATATTTTAATCCCAATGCAGCAAAAGAAATATCCGATTTTTTATTAAATTTAGAATCCACAAAAGATATGTCCAATGAATTAATATACGAAAACAATTATACAAAATATGCCAAATCAAATATTGTATGAAAGCCAAAGGATATCAAAAAAATAAATGATTTAGACAATCCTAAATCATTTATTTCTTTGTAACTTCTTCAAATGCTTTTTTGTTGTTTTTTTAATTTCTTTTGATTTATTAGGTAAATTTCTTTTCTCTGAAATAAGAATATAATAATTATCTTCTTTAATTATCTTAACTCCTCCAAAAACACTTTTAAGTTTATTTTTATACCAGTTTAATCGCTTTACAACAAATATCATCCTTCCACCATTTTTAAGCTGTTGAAATCCTTTTTCAATGAAAATTTTAGCTGTTGAAAAATCTGAATGATATGGAGGATTACACAAAATCAAAGAAAAATTCTTTATATCAAAAACAACTGGACTTTCTCCTAATTTTATATTCACATTAGAGACTCCATTTTCAAATGAATTTATTCTAGATGATTCAATTGCTAATTCATCCTTATCAACCATATAGACATTGATTCCACCGATAACTTTAGCAATTGCAATTCCTACCAATCCATAACCACAACCCAGATCAAGAACTTTGTAATCATATTTTAAATCAATATTTTTCAACATTAATAAAGTACCTTTATCTGCATGATTAGGTGAAAACAACTTCTTATTTGCATTAAAGATTATATTATTGTTCCATATTTTTAATTTAAACATTAACGTTTACTCACTTTTTTAATTTAATAATATTATTATGCTATCATTAAATATACACATAAAAATTAATTTAAGCAATTAAATTTTAAATCTATATCCTGCCCCCCAAACTGTTTCAATATATTGGGGATTTGAAGGTTTTAATTCTATTTTCTCACGAATTCTTCCTATATGTACTGTTACAGTTACATTATCACCTAAAGAATCAAGTCCCCAAATTATTTCAAATAGATCTTCTTTACTATATACTCTGTTTGGATTCTTAGCTAAAAAATACAATAAATCAAATTCTTTTTGAGCCATACTAATTTCTTTTCCATTCACAAAAACCCTTCTAGATTCTTTTTGAATTTCTAAACCTCTTATAGTAAGAATTTTATCTTCTTTTTTTAAAAATTTTTTTTTCAGTCTTTCATACTTAGAAATATGTGCATTTACTCTTGCAACTAATTCCCCAAAGTTAAAAGGTTTTGTTATATAATCATCAGCACCTAAATTTAAACCTTTTATTTTGTCAATTTCCTCTTTTCTAGCTGAAAGTACTATAATTGGTATAAATTTTATATCTCTTACTTCTTTTAAAATATCAAAACCATTTAAGCCTGGCAACATTATATCTAAAACTATTAAATTATATTTAGTGTTTTTTATTCTATCTAATGCTGATACTCCGTCTGTTACTAAATCAACTTTAAAATTGCTCGCTTCTAAATAATCAATTAATAATTCTGCTATAGAATTATCATCTTCAACTACTAATATATTTTTTTTCATTTCCATCTTTACTTATACCTTTCATCAAAGAAATCATTATACTTGTTCCTATATTTAGCTCACTTTTTGCCCAAATATCGCCATCAAAAGCATTTAATATTTGTTTTGCTATTGAAAGTCCCAAACCACTACCACTTGTTTTCCCCCTTGCAATATCAGAACGATAAAATCTTTCAAAAATTAATTTTATTTCATCATCAACTATTCCCATTCCATTATCTTTTATTTCTATTACAATAGTATTCTTAGTTTCTCTGGTAAATATATCAATTTTACCTTCAATTTTATTAATATATTTCATAGAATTGTCTATTATATTCATAAGAACTCTCTGAAATTTTTCTTTATCCATTCTAACGATTATATTATCTTTTATTTTGTTTTCAAAAGATAATTTTATATTAATTCTTTCTAGTTCAGGTTTTATTTCATCAATGCAATATTTAAAATAATCTAAAATATTTACATTTTCTATATTAAAAACTAATTGTTTTAAATCAAGTTTTGAATATAAGAACAAATCATCAATCATTTTATTCATAATTTCTGTTTTCCCCAAAACATTTTTTAAATATTTTTCTTTTTTTTCAGGACTTACAGCTATACCATCTAGTATACCCTGAATATAGCCTTTAATTGATGTTAATGGAGTTTTCAAGTCATGGGATATACTGGTAATCATAATCTTTCTATTGTCATCCATTTTTAATTGATTGGTTACATATTCTTTTAACTTCAATCTCATTCTTTCAAAATTGACAAACAAGCTAGCAATCTCTTCATCACCTTGCTCAATTATCTCATTATCCAAATTACCAAAGCTAATGTCCTTTGTCGATGCAACCAAACTTTCAATAGGTTGTATAACATTTTTCGTATAAAACCTTGCCAAAACCAAATTGGTTAATATAAATGTTATTATAAAGACTATTAATATAGTTACAATAAAATATTTAAAATTAAACGTTTTGTTTTTCACTTCTTTTAGTAAAATCAATTCTCCAATTGTATCATCACTAAAATTAATATCTATTTTCTTTTTTAAAAATCTTTTTTCATTCAAATCTCCATATCGATCACTATTTTTTATGAATTCCATATCAATCAAACTTAATTCTTTTATTGATGAAAAAAATAAAACTTCATCCTTGAAAGCTATAATATTAAAATCTCTATCTTTAATTTGAGATATTAAATTATTCTGAAAATCTCTTTTCAGTAATTCTTTTTCATTTTTTTTAATTTCTTTACTTGTCTCAAAAAAAGATTGTTCTATATCTGCTTTATTAGATATTTCTTTAATACTTGCAGTATTACTAAATATATTTGTCTGTATAAAAAAATAAATTAAAATTGATATAAAAGATATTAATATAGGTACAAATACATTTACCAAATTAAACAAAACTATTCTTAATTTTAATTTCATTTAAGCTCTCCCAATCTAAAAACTCTTTTTATCAAAGTTATAATAAGCAGCAGAATATAGCATAATACCCATACCAATCATAATTAAAAAACTTCTAAGTATTCTAAACACAGGAATATAATCTATAAGCCACAGATTATACCACTCCAAAAAAGATATTATAAATAAATTTGAATATTGAGGTAAAAACATCCCCAGTCCCTTCAATATCAAAATTATTAAAACCGATGTAAAAAATATAAGGGAAGCACTTTCAATTATATTGGATATGAAAATTATAATAAGAGAAACTACACATATAGGTAAAATAATAACTCCATATGCCAATACAATTCTAAAAAAACTATTTATACTAAACGAACTAAAATTAAATATTAAACTTAAAAGAATTGAAAAAAACATAATAAAAAATATAAAAACAGACATGATTACTATTATAGATAAACATTTTGATAAAAACAATTCAAATCTTGTTATGGGCTTCATAATTGAAAGTTTAATTGTATTGTTATTAAATTCATTTGAAAATATATCTATTGTAAGTAAAATTATAATAAGTGGTAAAATTGTATTTGAGAAAATCAATAGTATGAATTTAGGAAATCCCTCAAAATCCATAGAATTTATTCCAAAAAAAGTTTTTGAAAAATATAAAAGAATTTGAATAATTCCAATTGATAATAATGATAGAATTAATAATATATAAAATTTTTTTTTGGAAATAATTTTATCAATCTCATTTATTATAGTTATTTTAATTTCTTTCATTATTATAATTTACCTCACTTATAAAATATTTTTCCAGCGAACTATGGCTTTTCAAAATCTCCTCAGTATAATCAGAATTTACTAAACTCCCTTTATATATTAAACCTATCCTGTTACAAGTCAGCTCAACATCATGAATTAAATGGCTTGATATAAAAAAAGTCACCTTTTCTTCTATTGATAATTTTTGAATTAATTCTCTCATATCAATCATGCCTTCAACATCCAATCCATTTAAGGGTTCATCTAATATCACCAATTTAGGATTATGTAAAATTGCAATAGCAATACCAAGCCTTTGTTTCATTCCCAATGAAAAATTCTTTACTTTTTCATCTTTATATTTATAAATACCTGTTATATTTAATACTTCATGTATTCTTGTATCATTAATACTATAATATCTTCCTGCCAATTTAAGATTTTTGTATGGAGTCAGATAAGTATACAAATCAACATTTTCAATAAGACAGCCTACATTTTTCATTATTTTTTTATAATTTTCATATAGATTATATCCAAAAACTTTAATGTCTCCACTATCTGGCATAAGTAATCCTGTCATAATTTTCATAGCTGTAGTTTTACCTGCTCCATTAGGTCCCAAAAAACCATATATATCACCCTGATTTACTTCAATACTAACATTTTCTATTCCCCTATTGTTGTTATACTTCTTAGTTAAATTATTTATTTCTAAAGTTCTATTCACTATTATTACTCCTTAAAATTAATCTATTACTTTATGATTATACTTTACTTTTCTAAAACTCTATATAAAATTGATTTTTCACCTTTATCATTAAAATATGATAATTCATTAACATTTTGAAATATCTCTACAAATTTTGTTTTCTCCCTATCATTATATTTAAAAGCAAATTCATTTTCTTCTTTAATTGCTTGAAATTTTTCACTTAAATCCTTATGATTTTTTTTATATTTATCTATATATTTTTCACTATAGATA
Source organism: Clostridiales bacterium (assembly GCA_039770155.1). Lineage (GTDB taxonomy): Bacteria > Bacillota > Clostridia > Acetivibrionales > JBDMZA01 > JBDMZA01. Next base: position 7,355 of record JBDMZA010000097.1, on the reverse strand, counting down.
CAATTTATTTCTTCTTCATTTTTCTTTTCTACTATCATTGTTTTTTTACCAATTTTTATATATTTATCATTCTTTAAAATTAATATATCATTTTCATATTCACCCTGATAAAAATTATTTATATTATCATCTTGTGAATATTCTATATTTTTCCCATCTTTACTAAAAGCATTTACAATTGTACTATTAACATTACTCACCTTAGCTGTAACTACTAATTCTAAATTAACCTTTTCCCCACTTTTATCTGTTGTAGTTCCCAAAAATATTAAACTACATTCCTTAAAATGATCTTTATCATCAAAAACAACTACTCCAGTTAATCTACTTGACTTAAAGTTTGAATATTCATCTTTAAGGTCATTTCTTTCTGTATAATTAATTTTTTCTTCATCAATTATGGTTTTAAACAAAATAGCTATTGATGATTTCAAAACAGAAGACATTTTACTACTTTTTAGTTCTCCTAAAATATAATTGTCTTTACCTTTTTTTATTTTTTTCAAGTTATTGTAATCTTGTTTGAAGGTATTATCAAAAACCTTTTCAAACATAATATATCTTGAGTCTTTAAATTCATTATTCCACTCTGATGAAAAACCTGTTACCTTGAAGTCATCTTCCTCAATAGTACTTATTAAATACATGTCACTATATTTTTTTTCTACATTTAGTATTCCATCTTCATATCCATATGATATACCAAATTCATTTTCAATTGATGATTCTTTCCTGTTATTCTTAAAATCCGTTTTTTCAATTAATTTTTCATTATGTACTATTTTACCATCTATTTTAAAAACATACTCTCCTTCAAAAGTATAACTGTCTGTATCCTTTGCATATACTTTTGATGAATGTTTTAGATTTTTTTTAGTATATTCATAGGGAGATAATTCTGCAATTTCTGCAAATGTCGCACTTATAAAAATAATAAATCCAACTAAAAAACTAATTAACACAACAACTTTCTTATTTTTAATCATTAAATCATACCTCCAAATACAAATTTAGGAGAACCTAAAAAATAATACCAAATTCTTTTCGTCTGAAGTTCGCTTAAATTGTACGAATTCATACTCGAAAATTTGAGTTTATTTTTTGGATATCCCTTAGACAGAACTAAAAAATAAACTAGTCAACTTTTTTTATAACTTCGTTAAGGAAACCCTAAAAAATAATATCACATTTTTGAAAATAGATTTATTTTTGTCTGTCTCTAAGCCATAGATACTTTTAGAAAAAAATTGTCTTATAAAACTTTTGATTATGTCTTTTCATTCAAGTACTCGTCTTAATTCATACTGTGCATTTCCATAATTATTATCCTTAGAAATATTAATAGAATATTCATCATATATATTAAAGCGAATTATACTCCTATCAGAAATTTCAAATATAAATTCTTCCATATAATAATCTCTTTTTGATTCAAAATTAATAGTAATATTTTTAGATTTATCCTTATATTTTTCATAATAGGTTCCTGAAATTTTACCCTTATCTATTTTTTTTATCTCAAAGATTATTTCTCCATCTTTTACAATATTTTTTGTTTCATCAATTTTAGGAATATCTGCAGTCCATTTACCTATATATCTTTTAGATACAGCCTTATTCCCATCTTTTTCTACATTTGCTATTGTAATATTTTTTCCTTTTACCTCTGGTTTTTCTACTTTTGTTTTGTTTATATTTTTAATATTTTTTAATAAAACCATTTCAATTTTATCAACTCTGCCATCTTTAAATTTACAATCAAAATAAACTGTTACATATATTTTTTCCAAAACACCTTTATTTGTTTCTTTTACCTTTAAATTTAAATTTTTCATTTCTATTTTATCTTCATAAAGAACCTCTGACTCCATATAATAATCATTCAAACGCATTCCAAGTTCTTCTTTATCTAAATAGTACCTCCCAACAAGTTGTATGGGTATTGAAATTTTATTCTCATTTAAATCCAAAGTATAATTTTTAGAACCATCACTGTTTTCATTGCATAAAATCTTATCTTTTGAACTACCTATAAGAGAATTAAATATATTTTCACCAACTTTATATATTTCATCATTAAAAGGGTTTTTATGAATATTTATTTTATTATTAACATCTATGTAATTTTCTAAATTACATATTTCTCCTTCAGTCCATAAATTACAACTCTTATCTTTGTATTGAATATCTTCAATTTCAAATTCTTCTTGTTTTTTTTCCTCTGCATTGTGAGAAATATAAAAAATTTTATTAGTAAAGATTTGTTGATAATTTATTGTGTCAGTATCTTCAATCACAGCATTATTATATATTACTTTACCATTTACTTTTATAATATTTTCAGTTTCAAGTCTGTAACTGTTATAATTTTTATTTAGACCATTTAGAGTTTTTTTCAAAGCACCCACAAGATTTTCATAAGTTGACTGATATCTTATATCTGCAAAAGCAGTTGATACAAAAATAATAAATCCCAGAATAAAATAAATAAAAACAGAAATATATTTCTTTTTTCTCATTTTTTTCACCCCTATATAAAAAATTAATTTTAAGAAAACTAGAAAATAATTACTTATTTTTAATATTTTCTATAAGATTAATTCTACATTTAACAAATAAACATTAACTAAATTAATTATAAACAAAGTATAAATTTTTTTAAATTATGAAAACCTAAGACAGAATCAAAAAATAAACTCTAATTTTCTAGTATGAATTCGCATGATTTAAGCAAACTTCAGACGAAAAGAATTATGTTATAATCTAGGAATTAAGATTATTGTATAAGATTAGAAAACAAACTATTTTTTCAATGTTTTATATTTTACTGTAATATATGGTTATGCAATATTAATAGGAATTATAGGATTTGGATTTTTTTCTGCATTGAAAAAAAATAAAGTCTGTATTTTACAGACTTTTCTTTTTTTAGACTATATTTAGAGGGTATTAAATTTATTTAATTTCAATATTCATATTTTTATTTTTCTTTTCCTCAAGTTTTGGCAATTCAACTTTTAAAATTCCATTCTCATATTTTGCATCAACTTTTTCTCTATCAATATCTTGAATATAAAAGCTCCTTTTATATTCACCATATCTTCGTTCTCTTCTAACAAAATTATCTTTTTTATCTTCCTCTTTTTGTTTCATTTTATATGATAGTACTAATGTATCATCTTTAATATTAAGTCCGATATCCTCTTTATTTATTCCTGGCATCTCTGCTTCAACAATAAATTTGTCTCCCAAGTCTTTAATGTCAGCTTTTATGGAATAAATAGTATTAAAATAATTTTTGTCAAGTTCAAAAAAATCATTAATAAAACTTGTTAAACTATCATCACTTCTATTAATTTCTCGAAAATTAAATGGTACTAATCCAAACATATAATCATCTCCTAATTTGTTTTTGACTTTCTTTGACCTTATATATTATTTATACCACAAAACTAAATCTATTAACAGCTTTGTTTTTGACTTTCTTTGACCTTTGTTTTGAAATATTTTTTATTACTTTAAATTATCTAACTCTCATCTATTTTTTCTTTAAATTACTCTAACTTTTATTTTTATATTGATGTTAGTATTTAAAAGTATTACACTATATAATAGTTATTATTTATAATTATTATGAAGACTAAAGGAGAATTCAATTGAATAAAGAAAAACTAGCAGACAATTTGTTAATATACTTACCTATAATGTTGAAAAATTTAACAAAAAATTATCCAAACATAAATATAACAAAACAGCAATTTGATTTATTAAATAAAATTTTTAAAGATAATAAAAAAACAATGAGTTATTATAGTAAAGTAATTCTAATATCAAAACCTAACCTTACAATAATAGCTGATAAGCTTATTAAAGAAGAGTTAATCAAGCGATGTTTTGATCCATCTGACAGAAGAGTTATACTCCTCGAAATTACAGAAAAAGGAATACTTCGTCTTAATGAATACAAAATACAAATTAGAAATAATGTTTTAAATGCCTTTTCAAATCTTGATGATGAGCATGTTAAAAAATTAAATGATATTGTAGAAGAATTAAAAACAAGAATTGATAAAATGAATATTTAAAATTAAGTTACAAATATCAAAAAAACAAATCACATAATTTTAAACAAGATATATATGATTATAAATTTATTTTTATCGTTTATTATCTACTATATTAGCTTAAGAATTAGTATTATTTTTTTCAATATTTAAAAGGTGTTTTTTTAACTTAATTCCTCCTGCGTATCCTATCATACTACCATCTATGCCAATTACCCGATGACATGGTATAAATATAAAAATTGGATTTTTATTATTAGCTCCTCCTACAGCTCTTACAGCTTTAGGATTTTTAATAATATTTGCAATTTCACTATAACTGGCTGTTTTTCCATAAGGAATTTTTATTAAAGCATTCCATACATTTCTTTGAAACTCTGTTCCTTCAGGTTCCAATTTAATATCAAAATCTTTTCTGGTACCTTCTAAATATTCATCTAATTCTTTTTTAGCTTTTTTAATTAAATCAGATTCATTTAAAAACTCTTCATTTATAATCTCATTTTTTAGTAAATATGCATTTGTAATAGCTTTACCATTATCTTCAAAACACACATTTCCAATGCTAGTTTTATAATAATAAATATTTCTCATACTAATCCCCTCTTTTATTTTCAGATGTCCCTTTGGATAACATAAAAAATAATACACTTAGGGATATCCAAAAAATAAACTCTAATTCTCGATTATGAATTCGCATGATTTAAGCGAATTTCAGACGAAAAGAATTTGGTATTATTTTCTAGGTTCTCCTTATTAATATAAATCCTTCTTGAGATTTTAATTCTATAGCAAATAGACATTAATATATACAATTTTTTTCAATTATATTTATTTAACCTTTTTTATTATAATATATATAAGTCATAATCAAAAATCTCATAAGAAAATTTTTTTCTGAAAATATCTATGATAAAGTTAATGATTTTTATTCAAAGGTTGAAAACTTAAATTTTAAAATCGTAGTAAATACATTTACTAAAAAAGAAGTTGATAAAAATATCATAAGAAATGAATTCAAGAAAAAAACTGCAAATTACTATTAATAAATATTTAATTATGATAGTATTTTGTTTTGTAAATAATTTATATATAAGTTTTATAAAAAATATAAATCACTTGTTATAAGTTAGGCATAATCAAAAATTTCATAAGACAACTTTTTTCTTAAAATATCAGTTATTTAACAAATTTTTAAAAAAGTTGACTAATTTATTTTTACTTATGTCTTATAAATCAATTAGAATTAAGGAGAAAGTATGATATCAACAGTTAATTTGGCCCTTCGATTTGCTGAAAGGGCATTATTTGAAAATGTAAATATAAAATTCACCTCTGGTAATTGTTATGGCTTAATAGGAGCAAATGGATCAGGGAAATCAACATTCTTAAAATTATTATCAAAAGAAATCACACCAAGTAAGGGTGATGTTGTTATTCAACCCAATAAAAGATTAGCAGTGTTAAAACAAAATCAATTTGAATTTGACGAATATAAAGTATTAGACACAGTTATAATGGGTCACAAAAGATTATATGAAATAATGAATGAAAAAAATAAAATCTATGAAAAACCAAATTTTTCTGATGAAGATGGAATAATTGTTTCAGAACTTGAAACTGAATTTGCCGAATTAGATGGTTGGGAAGCAGAATCAAATGCAGCCACACTATTAAATGGAATAGGAATTGAAACAGATTTACATGAAAAACAAATGTCCGAATTAGTTGGAAATGACAAAGTAAAGGTACTATTAGCTCAAGCATTATTTGGAAATCCAGATATTTTATTACTTGATGAACCTACAAACCATTTAGATATAAAAGCAATAAACTGGTTAGAAAATTTCTTATTAAATTTTGATAATACTGTAATCGTAGTTTCGCATGATAGACATTTTCTAAACAAAACCTGTACACACATTGCTGATATAGATTATTCTAAAATACAGATATTTGTTGGAAATTATAATTTCTGGTATGAATCAAGTCAATTAATTTTAAAACAATTAAAAGATCAAAATAAAAAAATGGATCTTCGAAAAAAAGAATTACAAGAATTCATACAAAGATTTAGTGCAAACGCCTCTAAATCTAAACAGGCAACTTCAAGAAAAAAATTACTTGAAAATCTAACAATTGAAGATATCAAACCATCATCTAGGAGATATCCATTCATAGATTTTAAGCAAGAAAGAGAAGTTGGTAATGATTTATTATCCATTAAAGGACTAAAAAAATCAGTAGGTGAAGAAGTCTTACTAAACAATATTGATCTTATAGTTAATAAAGGAGATAAAATAGCCTTTGTAGGTTCTTTGACAAATGCTAAGACTATTTTATTCAATATATTAACAAATAAAGTCAAACCTGATTCAGGTGAATATAATTGGGGTATTACAACTACCAGATCATATTTTGCAAAAGAAAATTCTGAATTCTTTGATAATGTAAACTTAAGTTTAGTTGATTGGTTGAGACAATATTCAAAGGATCAAACCGAGACTTTCATTAGAGGATGGCTTGGAAGAATTTTATTTTCTGGAGAAGAAGCCTTAAAGAATGCTAATGTTTTATCAGGTGGAGAAAGAGTAAGATGTATATTAACTAAAATAATGCTTGAAATGTCAAATGTTTTAATTTTAGATGAACCTACTAATCATTTAGATTTAGAATCAATTACAGCTTTGAACAATGGATTAATAAGATATAAAGGTACATTACTTTTCACATCCCACGATCATCAATTTATTCAAACAATTGCTAATAGAATTATTGAAATAACACCTAATGGTATTATTGATTATAAAGGAACATATGATGAATATTTAGAAACAAAAAATTTGATATAATAGATTTATGAATCCCAATTCTTGAACAAGACATAATTAAACAATTTATTAGTTTATTTTTTAATATATTTAATATTATTACTAGTAGACTCATATGAGTCTACTTATTTTTTTGTCTGAAAAAATGTATCTACAGTCCAAGAAAATAATTCATTTTTAGTATTAAAGTCAATATAAGTCTCCTCCTAAAATAATAACTTTCTATACCTTAGGGATATCCAAAAAATAAACTCTAATTCTCGAGTATGAATTCCCACGATTTAATGGAACTTCAGACGAAAAGAATTTGGTATTATTTTTTAGGTTCTCCTTATTTAAAATCAAAAAATAATAGACCTCTTGCTAACACTTTAATGATCTGAAATTTATAATTTCAATCTTTATATGTAGCATATCTCCTACCTTAGTTAGACTAAGATACAATAGCAAAGAAATCTAT
>JBDMZA010000096.1:0-3716 GCA_039770155.1 Clostridiales bacterium | reverse complement strand
ATAGAAAATTTTGTATTATATAATATTTTTTGTAGAATGGTAGATTGGTTTTTTATTTGATTGGTATCTTTATAATTTTGTAGAAAGGTAGGCTAGTATTAATTCTTTTAGTAATTAATTCTTTAATTATTTTATATCTTTCCAATCTAATTTCTCAATTTTAGTAATAATAGATAGTTAAAATCAGTCTATATTATTAAACAATGAATCTTTTGATTTCAGTTATTTTTGGATGAGAAAAATAGAAAAATTTTTAAATTCAGATCCAATATTTAATTATAATAAGCTATTTCCAAAATAGTCATTTATTAAAATTCATAATATTGATCTCATATTAAATATTTAAATTTTATTTATCAAAATACTAATAAATTAATATTAGGAGGCATATTTATGGAAAATATAGAAAAAATTCAAAAAATCGGTTCATGGGTATCATACAGACCAGATATAAAAGTTGTTGATTGTACAATAAGAGATGGTGGTTTAACAAATAACTTTAATTTTAGCGAAGACTTTTTAAAAGCAGTTTACAAATGTTGTTTGGACTCTGGAGTTGACTATATGGAAGTTGGATATAAGGCTTCTAAAAAAATATTTTCTACTTCTGATTTTGGTCCAATGAAATTTTCAACTGAAGAGGATATAAGGAAAATTGTAGGTGAAAATGATACAAATTTAAAACTTTCTGTAATGGCAGATTCTGAAAGAACTGACTATCATAATGATATTTTACCTAAAGATCAAAGTGTTTTAGATTTAATACGTGTTGCAACGTATATACATCAGATTCCTACTGCATTAGATATAGTAAAAGATGCAAAAGACAAGGGATATGAAACCTCTATAAATCTTATGTCAATTTCTACAGTCCCAACTGATGAATTGGATGAAGCATTAAATTTATTAGGAAATTCAGAAGCCGATGTTATTTATCTTGTTGATAGTTTTGGATCACTTTATTCTGAACAAACAAGAAGTTTAGCCTCAAAATATTTATCAATTGCAAATCAAGGTAATAAAAAAATAGGGATTCACGCACATAATAATCAGCAATTAGCTTATTCTAATACTATTGAGGCACTTATTCTTGGTGTAAGCTTTCTAGATGCTACTATATCTGGATTCGGAAGAGGTGCTGGGAATTGTCCTATGGAACTTCTTTTAGGTTTTCTAAAAAATCCAAAATATCATCAGCGTCCTGTTGTTAAATGCATACAAGAAAATCTAATTCCTCTTAAAGAAAGTGGTGTAAACTGGGGATATGATATGGCATACATGTTAACAGGTCAATTAAATATTCATCCAAAAGCCGCAATAGCATTTATCGAGTCAGAAAAAAATAAAAACTATATTGATTTTTTCGATAAAATTGATAATGGATATTAAATATACATACCAAAATATAAATCTACATTTTAAAATGTAGATTTATATTTTTGATTATGCCTTACAAGAAAATCTGAAACACATTTATTAACACATAATGCCATTTTAATTGACTTTTATTCATTTCTTTTATATAATTAAATTATCAATTCAAATAATTTTCAAATTTCTTAGGAATATCAAAAAAAATAAAATCTACATTTCAAAATAATAAATCACTCAATTTTAGTAAAATCTCAGATTTTTAAAAATGTGGTATTATTTTTTAGTATTTCCTAAAATTAAAATATCTTATTTTTGGAGGTTTTTTATTATGAAAAAAATGGCCTCTTTTGTATTTTTACTTCTTTTTATTGCTATTTCATCTAAATCTTTTGGTCAAGAAAAAATCCCTCATACTATACTTATTTACATGAATGGATCAGATCTAGAAAGTAGTTTTGGATCTGAATCAGCTACAAATGATCTCAAAGAAATGATGAATATTAATTCAAATATCAATGTTAAAATAGTTGTTGAAACAGGAGGAACTTTAAAATGGAAAACACCTACCATTAATAGTAACAGAAATCAACGTTGGGAAATTTCAAAAAATAAAATGACTTTAATTAATGATGAAATAGGAAAAAAATCTATGGGCTCTTCTGAAACTTTGTCAAATTTTATAACTTGGTCCATAAAAAATTATCCCTCTGAAAAATACTCAATAGTTTTATGGAATCATGGTGGCGGTGCAGTTAATGGATTTGGATATGATGAATTACATTTAAATAATACATCATTAACATTAGATGAGTTACACAATGCTTTTGAAGTTTCATATAAAGTAACCAATCAAAAGTTTGAAATTATAGGTTTTGATGCTTGTTTAATGTCAACTATTGAAAATGCATATGTCCTAAAAGATTTTGGAAATTACTTAGTTGCTTCTGAGGAACTAGAACCTGATCATGGCTGGTATTACACAGAAATAATTAATTCTATTGAAAATAATCCTAAAATCAAAGGTCTAAAATTAGGTAGAATTATTTGTAATTCATTTAAATCTCAATCTGAAAATAATTTTACCAATGAGAATATTACTCTTTCATTAGTTGATTTAAAAAAAATTGATAACTTAGTAAATGATTTTGAAAACTTACTCACAAAACTTACATTAGACTTAAATTCATCTAAAACTTTAAATGAAATTATAAAAGCAAGAAGTATAAGCGAAGATTATGGTAACAGTAGTTCTGAAAATAGTAACATGACCGATCTTGGTGATTTAGTTAAAAATCTACATTATAAATACCCCAAAGAATCACAAGCAGTATTAGATTCTTTAGATAATGCTGTGAAATATAATATAAGCAGCACTTCAACTAAAAAATCTACAGGTTTGTCAATATACTTTCCATATAAAAATAAAAACACTTTTTTAACCAATTATAAAATTTATAATAAGATACCTTTTTCAAATAGTTACAAAATTTTTCTAAAAAAATATACTAATAAAATTTTAGATGATAGTATTCCAATATCTATAATTAAATCTGATTCTCCTAAAAATAATTATTTAAAAGTAGAAATTAATCCTTCTGATATAAATCAAGTTGATGAAATATATTCTGTCTTAGGTCTTTATAATAATGAAAACAAAATAATATATTTAGGTATGGATAATGATATAATATTGGACAATAAAACAGGTGTTATTACTGATAATTTCAACAAAAAATGGTATACACTAAATGGTGAATTTGTTTCTATGTATTTAACAGATTATTATAATGATTATTATGAGTATTCTATTCCTGCAAAATTAAACAATAAATATGTTGATCTAATTGTATTTTTTAACAGTCAAAATCCTAATGGTAAAATTTTAGGAGCTTGGGAAGGAATAAATGAATTATCTGGAATGTATTATAAAGAAATCAGTCAAATAAAAAATGGTGATGAATTAGTATTATTACATTATTACAATGATATTTTAACATATGAAGAAGGATACATAGAAAGTAAAATGATTATTGTTGATGCTCCTCTAAATCTTAGCTTTGAAGAACTATCTTCTGGTAAATATTTATATGGTTTTTATATAACAGATTTATCACAAAATAGTATATTTTCAAATTTTATAAATATTGATATAGAAGAAACAAATCAAACATTAACTGAAAAGAAGGAAGATAAAATCAAAGTTTATCTAAATGGAAATCTTATAAATTTTGATGTGGATCCTATAATCGAAAATAATAGAACCTTAGTACCAATTAGAAAAATTTTTGAATCTTTTAATATAAAAGTCAAATGGGTAAACACTACCAAGACGGTTATAGGTT
>JBDMZA010000095.1:0-2735 GCA_039770155.1 Clostridiales bacterium | reverse complement strand
ATTTCCAATTAATTTATTACTGCCTTTTAGACAAATTGCCCAAAATGATTTCTGTTTTGCTCTAGCAACAGCTTCTTTCTTACAAGCTTCTTCATCAAAAACTTCATATGGCTCGAATTTTACAACTTCTTTAATAGATAAATATTCATATAAATCTTCCCATCATAACTTTTAAATCTTCTAATAATTAGCCTATTACTTTCAATTTTTTCATTTAATATAACTATCACCACAAATTATTATCAACTTTATTTAATATTTTTTGTTTGCCATTTATTATATTGTATAATTCTCAGCTTCCTCTAAAATTATTTCACAATTCAAGTGTATTTCATTACATATAATTACAATAAACAGATATTATATTAGTAACACTAAAACATTATTATTTACAACATCACTTTGCTGCACTAACGCACATTTACGCGAAACAGAAATTGAGACCTGATTTTTTGTCCCCCCCTAAAAACTAAAAATGCCCAATTTTTAGAAAATTGTACTTAAATATTTTCAGTTCAACCGCCCTCAATCCTTCGTATCACTGGGCTTTTGCTCTATCAACGAAATCGTTTCAATATGTAGAAACATATTGAAAAACAAAAACCTTTCAATTACAGTTATAAATACATATTGTAAGGTTTTACATGCAGTAAAATAACTGAGATTATTGATTTAATAAAATATCCTATTTTAAAATCTAAACAATACAAAGTTATTCTTTATATCTATTAAAAAAAATCTAATATACTTAATAATCTATTGATATTTTAATATTTGCATTACATCTTTCATCTGGATTATCATTCAATATATGATACAATTGTGCAGGATAAAATCTTTCAGTATACCTTTTCATAATAACATTTTTATCACCATAATAATCAATATCCCTAGGTCTTTGCAATGCAAGTTTAAGAGCTTCTTTAAAAGAGATGTCTAACCAAATTGTATAATCAAAGTTTTTTAAATATATCTTTTTAAATAAAAAAACACCTTCTAAAATTATCACCATAGGCATTTTAAAAACAAAATTCTTAGTTTCCATTCTATTTTCTTGCCAATTTAAATAATCTATTTTTCTTGAAAATTGATTTGATTTTTTTGCTGGTAAAATTATTTCATTAAACAATTTTTTATAGTTAAAACATTCATTATAATATCCTTCAATTTGATTTTTATTTGCATAACGGGTTTCACGATCAAATAAAAAATCATCTCCTGATAAACAATAAGCATTAATATCATTTTTTAATAAAAAATTGTATATCTTTTTTGATATTGTTGATTTACCTGAACAATCTATACCAGAAATTCCTATAACATAATTTTTATTTTTTTTGATTATTTTTATTAAATCATCTTCCACTTTTTTTATATTTTCTAAAATCATTATTTCTCCTCGATGTAAGTATAATATTAATTTCTGTTTAATTTTTTTTGATTTCTACAAAATTATATAAATTTTTGAAAAAATTAAGTATATTTGGCTTCAATATAGTGATCTTTCCTAATCTAAATTGAATCATGTAATGGTGGAGGCGAATATAAAGTACGTTCCCAATCTTCTAATGGCTGTTCAATAATAAAATCACTGTCATAAAATGATCTAATATAATCTGTTGCTCTTTTTTCTGCATATTTAGCATTTAGAACATTGCCTTCATCATCTAATTTCATAACATTTACATAAATTGCATAGGCTGTTTCAATTACACTTGGATTTTCTCCATATAAATCTAAGTAGTCAATATCTTCAATCATAAAGTGTGTGCCACTTGCCATAAAATAAGCAAATGTTCTTAATGCTCCACTAAAATCATTACTTAATTTAACAATTTTTCTTTCAACTTCAACCACATTAAATCCTAGCTTCCTGACATCCTCAAAATCAATATGCTCATCCAAATGCATACAATAACCCTTATATCTATATTCTCTCTTCACTAATTTCTCCAGCTTCCTAATATACATATGAACATTACCTTCATAATCTATGCCACATGTGTCCTGATAAATTCTATCCAATTCGCCACTTTCCAGCATCTTAATAGTTTCATCCTTTAACTCATAAGAGTCTCCACTATAATAAATTTTCTGCCCATCGTACTCAATATAGTATGCGTAACAAGGGTTAGTTTATCACTAAAATCTGTATGGTCACTATAACTACTTATACTAAGTTCAGTAAGATTTTTAAGGTTCCCAATTTCTTTGGGCAATTTTTTTAATTTATTATAATTTATTTCAAGTTTTATAAGATTTTTAAGCTCACCAATCTCCTTTGGTAACTCTTAATATTTTATTATCATGCAAACTAAGTTCGGTAAGACTTTTCTCTTTTGCTACCATTATTTTTTCTAAAACATTCATATTTAGTACCTCAAATAAATTATATTATACTTATTTTAGCATATTGTTATACAACAAAAAACATAAGATAAATTAAATTGTCTTAATTCTAAAGCAAGAAACCCGCATCCCAGTTGAAAAACCATTCTAAATAATTTTAAAAACTAATAATTAATGAAATTCATTGAATTTAAGGACAAACCTAACATAAGTATATTGTGTTAGATTAGTGGTTGTATAAAATTTGATTTTTGACTATACTGAATCATGAGAGCTAATTTTACAATTTTAAATTGCATGAAAAAATAGAAGTTTTATAAAAATACAAAACTTTCATTTGCTTTAAAATGCTTTTGATTAATATGAGATGTTAATATTTGTTTATT
>JBDMZA010000094.1:0-11006 GCA_039770155.1 Clostridiales bacterium | reverse complement strand
ACCTAAAAAATAATACCAAATTCTTTTCGTCTGAAGTTCGCTTAAATCGTGCGAATTCATACTCGAGAATTAGAGTTTATTTTTTGGATATCCCTAGTTTAAAATAAAAAAAACAAACATTTTCTAGAGAATTATCTTTTAGAAAATGTTTTATTTTTTTATTTTTGATATTCTATTTAAAGTTCTGATAATTCTTCAGGATAAACTAATTCAATTGTATTTCCTGGAACTTTTTTATCTTTATATAATGCAGTTATACTAAAATAATATTTTTGTCCAGCTTCTAAATACTTACCAAAATCACCGCTTTTATATTCTACACTATTGTCTATAACAACAGAAGTTTTACTTTTATCAGTTATCCAAAATAAATATCCATCATCAGGATATTTTGGACTTGGATTATTTTTAGAAATAACTACTTTATACCCCTGAAGTTTTTTATTATCTATTTGATTCCATTTTAGTAATATTGCCTGATCTGATACTTCACCTGTTAAATTTGGAATTTCATAATCATATGAAGTAGGTTTTTCAATATTAAATTTTGGTATTTTTAAAGCAATAGAATTACCTGCTTTTTTAAAATCTTTATAACACGCAGTAATACTAAAATAATATTTTTCTCCAGGTTTTAAATAACCTTCAAAATCCCCTCCATTATATTCTTGATTAAAATTTATATCAATACTTGTCTTTGATACATCTGTAATATAAGTCAGGTATCCATCTTCAGGATATCTAGGTTTAGGATTTTTTTTAGAAATAACAACTTTATAATAGTCAAAATTATTAGAATTAACCTTTTTCCATTTTAATAATATCTTTCCATCTTTTACAATACCATTGACAATAGGAATATAATCTTTTTCATTATTTTCATCTTCAACATATGGTCTTGTATCATCTACTTGTGTAGTTTTATCGAAGGTAATTTTTTCTTCATTTTCATTTAAAACATTAAGAAGCAACACAGCTGCTTCCGCTCTTGTTAAAGGTCCCTGAGGCTTAAATTTCTTACCGTCATCTTCCTCATAACCTTTCATTATGCCATTTTCAATTGCTGCGGCTATATACTTTCTCAACCCAGGTGAAATTTGGTCTTTATCCAAATAATCATCTAATATACTTTCATCAGCCAAGGTTTCGTCAATATCCAAAGCTTTAACAATTGCAACTGCCATGTCTTCTCTCACTGAAGGAGATTTAGGTTTATATAGATTTCCATTATCAGTCTTCCAACCTGTCAAATAATATTTAGCTGTTTCTACATAACTATATGCCCAGGATTTTTTTTCAACATCAATAAAAGAGGCTATTTCAGGATTTTTAAGTCCAAGATTTAAAGTTTTTACCAAAACTGTAGCAAATTCTGATCTGTTAATTTGATTTTTTGGTTTAAATGATAAGTCATTATAACCTTTTAATATACCTTTTTCCACCATTCTCATTACAGCTTTATAAGCCCAATGATCACCTGGTAAATCTTTAAAGTCAGATTTATCTTTTTGAGAATCTTTAGCATACACTTGAGAGATAAAAATAAAAGTAAATATTAAAACAAAACTTAAAAATTTTCTTAGCTTCAAATAAATTCCCCCTTTAATTTTTTGACTATACCTTAATAAAATCCACTACATATAAAATATCGGTTTTTTGTAGAATTTCAATAGATCGATAGTTTCAACTTTAGGAAATCTTAAAAATAGCAAAAAAAATTTCTAAATATTTTTTAATAATTAATTGATATTATTAATTTTTTTATACCATTCTGGCAATTCATTTTCATCATCATCCTTCAATAAACCAGAAACTTTTTTAAATGAAATAAGAGCTAAAAATATTACTATTTCAATTGCAAGAACTATAATACCACTAGTAATTAAAAGATATTTAATTGAACTCAATTGAAAAAAAACTATTGCTAATATAGCAAGTATCCACAAGGTTAAGAAGTAACTTATTTTGTAAAACATAGTTAATATAACTTGAAACCATGTATATTCCTTACCAATAAAAACTTCATATCCACATATGTAGAAATGATATACCAGTAAAAAAGCTCCAGTAGATAAGAGAAAAACCTGTAAAATATACATTCCTTGTAGTGCTGCTATATAAATGCCTAGACACTGTAAAACAAAAAGCACTCCTACTGGAAGAAAACGTAACATATAAATATAATACTTTAATTTCTTAAAAAGTATTTTAAATATACCATCAAATACATTGTAATTTCCAAACATTAATTCCTTCCCCAGATAAAACACAGAGGTTAGTGCTGGTAAAAATAAAATACCACAACTTACTATTGTTATAATTACTAAAAATATGCTTGTTATAAATATAAGATGTACAAAAGATAAAATTTTGTACATCTTTGTTTCATTAATCATGATTTTATTGCCCCTGCTAATCCATAATATATATATTTTTGAAGAAGTAAAAATACAATTCCTATTGGTACGATTCCTATTAAAATAGCCGCTGCTACAATTTCAAAAGGAGTAGCCGCTGATCCAAAAAATTTGTACAATGCAATAGTAAATGTCTGAACATCTTTATTTAAGTAAAGATTTGGAATATAGAAATCATTATAATACATAATACCATTTATTATAAGTAATGTTGTACAAGCTGGCTTTAATAATGGTAATATTATGCTGAAGAAAATTTGAAAATAGTTAGACCCATCAATTAATGCTGCTTCATCTAACTCTTTTGATATTGAGTCCAAAAGGTTTAACATAATATAAATACCAACGATAGTAACTCCTGAATATAAAAGAATGACACTCCACATAAGATTCACTAGATTTAACCAGTACATAATTCTAAAAACAATGGTTTGAGTAGTAACCAAAGGTATAAACATGGTTAATACAAAAAGAGTTTTAATTAAATTTTTACAAATAAAATTAAAACGATGCAACACATAAGATACCATACAGGTAAATACTATTTGTATAGTTAAAGAGATTGTAAGAATAATAAATGTATAAAATAATGATTTTATGAGTCCACCAACACGAAGTGCATATTCAAAGTTATAGAAATTCAAAAAACTTTTAGGTGCTTCCAATACTGAAGTATCAGCATACTCAGCTCCTGTTTTAAAAGCCATAAATATTAATGGGATTAATGGAATGATTACAAACAAAACTGCAAATAGCAGAAAAATATATCGAAATATCTTGTATATAATACTTTCATGTGTCATACTCTTTCCTCCTTAATAAATATTTTTTGTATGCCAACAGCAATAAGCACTACAAAAAATACCAATACAGCAATTGCTGAAGCAAACCCAATGCGGTTGTCCTGCATACTCTGCTGTATTTGAATAACAGGAGTAAGTGTTCCGTTTGCGCCATTTAGCATTATATATGGAATTTCAAAAACCTGTATTGAACCTGAAACACTAAGTAATATATTAATAAATAAAACACGCCTGATATAAGGTATTGAAATGTATCTAATCTCGTGTAGTTTATTACACCCATCAATTCTAGCTGCTTCATACAATTCAGCTGGAATGGTTTGCAGTGCACCAAAAAACATAATGAAATTTAAGCCATAATATCGCCAAATGCTTATAGAAGCAATAGACTGATTCACAATTTTTAAATCTTGAAGCCATTTATTTGTAAGATTATCTAATTTTAAAAATTCTAAAATAGTATTCAATGTACCAGAATTATTAAAGAATATTATAAATATAGTGGATACAATTACACCATTTAGCAAATATGGAACGATCAATATTCCTTTAAACAAATTTAGACCTCTAAATTTACCATTTACAACAATAGCAAGAACAAAAGCAAAAATCAGCTGTGGTATTGCAACAATAAAATACCACAGACAATTCTTAAACATAATAATATATTGGGGATCTGTAAACAATTTTTTATAATTTCTTATACCTATAAATCTAGGCATATCTATCCCCTTCCAATTTGTAAAACTAAGTATAAAGTTAAAAATAATAGGTACGTATGAAAATATAACGAGATGTAATAAAGGTATAGCTAAAAAAGTTATAATAATTAGCTTTTTATTTTTTTTATCCATTTCTTCGAAACCTTTCTTTTAAGAAAAGCCACAAGATTAAATCCCTGTGGCTTCTCAATAATTAAAGTTAGGAGAACCTAAAAAATAATATCACATTTTAAAAAAATCTGAAAGTGATAATTAATACATATTCCTTAATTTGAAATAACGATTTATTTTTTTGATATCCCTAGTATATAAAATTAGTCAGTCCACGAAAGTCCCAAATCTTTTTTTGCTTCAGAATAAGCTTTGTTTTGATTTTTTACCTGTTTGTCATATTTTTCCCAGTTATCTGGTTTGGTTATATCTAAAGTGTCAAATAAATTACCTGCCCACTTATAATCTGCCATTAGATTAGCTTCTGTTAAAATTTCTTCATTATTTATTCTATTATCTGTAATAGGAGCTTCAAACATTAACTCTGCCTCACTGTTTTTAACCATTTCATCAATGGTTGAATACAATTCTGGTATAATTGGTTCGACTCCATCCTTTATAGCAATAAAACCAGAATCTGCAATATATTGTGCATCTTTTGCAATATATTCAATAAACAATCTTGAAGCAGCTTTATTTTTTGAAAATTTTGATATTGCATAGGTATCTGCTGCTTTAGTTAAGACAAATCTTCCATTACCAAAATCAGGAGCTGGTGCAAATTTAATTATTGATGGGTCTTTGCCTTTAGGAACACGTCCCTGAATTTGTGGTACAACCCATGAACCAAATAACATCATTCCTGCTTTTCCATAAGCTACTGAATCCATTGCAACTCCAAAATCTGTATAAACTTCTGGTTCGAAAAAACCCTTTGATTTCCATTCTGTATACATTTTGATGGCTCCTCCAATTGGCTCATCTGGATTAAAAGGCGTATCACTTTTTAACATACTTGCATATGAATCATTTTTTCCAGAAATATAGTCCCCAATCGTTTTAAGTGTATCAAGAGGCCAGTTTTCAACTCTATGTAATGAAATTGGCGTAATTTTTTTATCCTTTATCTTTTGACACATTTTTTCAAATTCATCTAATGTGGCTGGTATTTCATCATATCCTACTGATTTTATAATTTCTTCATTGTAGACAACACTGTTTTCGTAAGCCTTTCCAGGAGAAAGTGCAAAAACATTTGTTCCATCATTAAACATGGTTGTTGCATATTCGCCATATTCTTTTTCGCCTTCTTTAACTGTAAAATATGGTTCAGTATACTTCTGCCATTCTTCAATAGTCCAATTTGGAGATGTGAAAATATCCACACTATCATCTTCTACTTGAAAAAGTGGTTTTAATTCATCTTCATTTGAAACAACATTTAATTCTACAGTAATATCATACTCATCTTTAAA
The DNA here is from genome assembly GCA_039770155.1 of Clostridiales bacterium. Classification (GTDB taxonomy): domain Bacteria; phylum Bacillota; class Clostridia; order Acetivibrionales; family JBDMZA01; genus JBDMZA01. Next base: position 5,598 of record JBDMZA010000094.1, on the reverse strand, counting down.
TTTTTCTGCAAGATCCTTAAGAATCGCTGTATCTTCATCACGATAAGTATTTCCATCATCATCTTTCTTTTCTTCACCGAGGACTCTTTGTCCCATATGAGTATATACTTTGATTTTAGTTCCAGCCAAAGAAGCGGGATCAACATTTTTATCATCTTGTTTTTTTTCAGAATCTTTTTCAGAAGAATTACATCCTACAAATGAAAACAATAATGCAAAACATAAAATTAAACCTACTACTTTTGTAGTATTCATAAAATCTCCCCCTATAATACCATATAAAGTTAATATAACCATGTAATTATATTATCAGTTAGAATAATTATTGTCAATCTGTAAATATGTTGTACAGAAGTTTAAGGCAGAATCAAAAAATAAACTAGTCAACTTTTTTTAAAATCCGTTAAACCATATGCTAAAATATAAAATAATGTAATAAATTTTTTAAGAGATGAAGGTGATAATATTAAATATATAGATTTTAGAAGTGATACAGTTACATTACCTACTAAAAATATGTATACAGCAATTAATAATTCTTTATTAGGTGATGATGTTTATGAAGATGATCCTACTACAAAAGATTTAGAGAACTATGCCTGTAAACTTTTAGGTAAAGAAGCAGCACTCTTAGTTCCAACTGGAACTTTTGGAAATCAGTTGGCAATTTTGACTCACACGAATAGAGGCGATGAAGTTCTAGTTGGTGAAGATACTCACATACCTACCTATGAAGTTGGTGCTGCTGCTGTAATATCAGCTGTAACTTTAAGAACTATACCAATTAAAAATAAGCTTATGGATATAACTTCTATTAAAAAATATATTCGAAGTAATAATATTCATTTTCCTAAAACAGGTTTAATTTCAATAGAAAACGCTCATTCACTTGGATTTGTTTCACCCGAGAATAACATGGAGGCAATATCAATTATTGGAAAAAAATTCAATATACCTATTCATATGGATGGTGCAAGATTTTTTAATGCTGCTGCTGCTCTAAATATTGATTATAAGTCTCTAGCTTCATATAGTGATTCAATAAACATATGCCTTTCAAAAGGATTATGTGCACCAATAGGATCATTATTACTTGGAAACAAAGATTTTATAAACACAGCAAGAAAGAACAGAAAACTCATGGGTGGTGGTATGAGACAAACAGGTATTATTGCAGGTGCAGGATTAGTAGGATTAAAAGAAATGACCAAAAGAATTTATGAGGACCATGAAAATGCAAAATATCTTTCAAAAAAGCTAGAAGAAATTAATGGAATAACTATAGATAATGATAATTTAGATATAAATATGGTATTTTTCAATTTACCTGAGTCAATTATTCCAAATTTTGTATTAGCAGAAAGGCTTTTTAATACTGGTATTAAAATAAATTCAAGTAATGATGGTAATTATAGGTTCGTAACACATAATGATATAAAAATCAAAGACATTGATTATTTAATCGATGAAATGAAAAAAATAATATCAAATTCTTTATCATAATTTATTTTTAGGTCTACATAATTTTATGTTTTAGTGATATAATTATAAAGAACATACGTTCGGAGGTTTTTTATGTTTGAAAAAGTATATATAGATGTATTCGCACTATTTAAAAACGGCAAAGTTTATCCTAAAAACATAATTTGGACTGATGGTAAAAATTTTGAAATTGACAAAATATTAGACATAAGAAGAGCCGCCGCACAAAATGTTGGTGGATTGGGTTTAAGGTATACCTGTCGAATTAGAAATAAAGTTGTTTATATCTGGTTAGATGAAAATATCTGGTTTTTAGAAATAAAAAGATAAAAGAGTAAGGCATAAAACTCTTTTATTTTTTTATTTGATTTTAAAATTTCCAAAAATATATTATTCTTGGACCTTTTGAAATTTTAGTACCTGTTCTTGGTATTTCTATAATTTTTTTTGGCTTTATACCAAGTGTCCAATCAGATATAAGTTCTTTATCAATATCAAAGTGCGCTCTATATCCTGGTTTTTCTAATAATTTTTCGTCTCCCTGGTCATTCCATTTATATGGAAAACTCAAAATTGCCATTTTTGAAATCCTAATTACTTCTCTAAACACTCTACTCTGTTTATTATCAAGATGTTCCCATACCTGTAAGGCAATAAACATATCATATTGTTTATTTTTTATTGGCCACGGTTTTGTTGTTGCGTCAAAAGAATATTTTTTAACATTTAACTCAGTAGGAGTACCAAATTGATCTTCTCTTGGGTTAATTACTAAATCTGAATTTTTTACTATTGGCATTAAACTTGGTCCAAGTTCTAAAACCATCTTTATTTCATTTTTATAATTCTCTAATATTTTCAAAACTTCTTTAAAGTATTCCCATCTTCCAATATAATAATGACCACTTTCACTCTTTAACAAATTTTCAAAATCATTTGCTGTCATTAAATCTAAATCCATGTATCCTTCCTTTCTCCTAATGGATAGTCTCTTATATATAATATATTATATATTATATATTACCACCATACATTTTTATAATTTTCCTTAAATCATATTCCGATTTATTAAATTGCATATTTTTAAACTCACAACCATTAATATGAATATCTGAAAAATTATATAATTCATCAATCTTTTTATAAGTTAAAAAGTCCCATATATATATCTTGTTTTTTGAAGTATAAACTAAATATTTATTATCATCAGTTAAAATAATAGTATCAACAGAACTTCCCACCTGAATTCTATCTGTAAATTGTCCTGATTTAATATCCCAACTTTTTATACATCCCTTCTTTGTAACTGTTATTAATTGAGTATTGTTTTTGTTAAATAAAACATTTGTTACGGAATTTAACTCTTCAAATATCTTTATACATTTTAATGTATTCATATTCCATATTTTTATAGTATTGTCATTGGCAGCTGTAACCAATAAATTAAAACTATTATCAAATACCATAGCATTAATTGACATATAATGAGCCTTAATTTTACTGATACATCTAAGTTCAAGAAAATCAAAAATCTTTATTTCCCCATTATTTGAAGATATTATTGCATATCTATCATCTTTTGTTAGTAATAATTTATTAATTGGTACATCATCTACTTTAAATGATTCTTGAAATTTACTTGTTTTTAAATCCCATATAGACATTTTATTGCTATATGAAGTTAAAAGTTTATTAGAGTTATTTAAAATTAATAAGTTTGTTGGGGAATATATCTTGAAACTACTTACAATTTCTAAATTTTTAATATCAACAACTGTTATAATTCCACTGATAGAAGCTGTTATAATATGTTTTTTTTCATTATCTAAAATCATCTTACTTATTGATTCATGAAGATTTATTGTTCTTTTTAGATAGGTTTGTTTATCTATATCTATTATTTTTATTGAACCATCTTTAGATGCATTTAATACTTTTGGAAATTTTGGTATTTGAATCGTCACATTTACTCGATTTGTTCCGGTTATTATTTTCTTTACAGTTTTTGCAGATGGTATATCAACTATTCTTATTGTACCATTTGACATCCCTACTAATAATCTTTCATAATCTTTTGTTATTTCTATAGTTCTTATACTATCAGAATATAGATTTATATCTTTTATCCAACTAATATTTTTAAGAGACCACATTTTTATTATTGAACTTCTAGCCGCTGAAAATATAATATCTGAATTATAATTAATTTTAATACAACTTATATTTTGTGTATGTCCCCAAAGACAAAAAATTTGTTCCCATGTTTTTGTATCCCAAACTTTAATGTCTTTAAATGATGTTGTTATCATTTTTGTATTATCAGAATTTAATGCAATATTATTAACTGAATTAGGAAATTCTTTAATTGTTTTAATACATATAAAATTTTCCAAGTCCCATATTTTAACAGAAAAATCTCTCGAAGCAGATATTAATATTTTATCATCATTTGTTATAGCCATCCTGGTAACAGAATCCTTGTGTCCTCTTAATGTTTTAATACAATTTAAATCTTTTAAAGACCATATTTTTATTGTACTGTCATCAGAAGCAGAAATTAGATACTTATTATTATTGCTTATTTTAATTGAATTTACAGAGTCTTCATGTCCTTTCAATTTTTTTAATATTTTATAATTTTCTAAATCCCATATTAAAATTGTTCTGTCATTAGAGGCAGAGATTAAAGTATTATTTGCATAATTAAATTTCACACAATTTACTGAATCATTATGCCCTCTAAAAGTATAAATACATTCTAACGACTCAAAATTCCATATTTTTATTGTTTTATCAGTAGATGCTGAGGCAAATATTTTATTATCTAAAGATAACTGTAAATATGTTATTGTTGATAAATGCCCTCTAGGAACAATAAAGTTTTCATTAATCTTAGAATTACTAAATTTGGCAAATGAATTTCTATCGTTATTATAGCATTTTACACCAATTATATTTAACTTGCTTAAATCAAAATAGGATAAATTTAAGTTTGAAAAATCGCTTTTAACCATTTTTATCATTTCTATCATATTCCAATTAGAATAACCTATATCAGAACTTTTAAATCTACCTTTCTGCAAATATAATATTTCTGATAAATTATCACTAAAAGATTCTATTCCAAATATAATTTTTTCTTTCTTAGGCATTAATATTTCACTTATTAATCTTAAAACCGGATATCTAATTGGTTCTTTTAGAATTGAAGTTGGAATATTATCATGTTTCAGTGAATGTAATAAATCATGTAATATATATGTAGCATAAAAATAATTTTTAAACTGAACTCTATTAAAAGAATATCCTTTTTCACTTTTTGAAATAATGTTGAATTCATCAATAACTATAGATTTTATTCTATTTAATAATTCAGTATTTGAATATTCATTCTCACCAATTTTATAGCAATTAATACATCCATTGTGAGTACTAACACAATAGTATTTATAATAGGATCTTAAATCTATTTGACTTAAAGACTTAACTAGAATTTCATCTATTTGACTTTCATCTATATAAAATAAATTATTTTCCTCCATATTTTTTGCAATAAAAGATGTTATATACTTAAGAGAATATTTATACAAGATTTTATCCTTTTCAAATAGAGTTTTAGTAAATAATAAATTTTCAATATAATTCCAAATAAGTTCCCCTAAATTATTAACTTCTCTAAATATTTCAAAACAAATTGCATAGTTCTCTCTATATGAGTACCTATTATTAAAATTACCTGTATATATAAATAATAACATTGGATTTTTAAATATTTTTCTGATACCTGATATTTCAATAGTATTGACCTTATTATATCTCAAATATGAATTAATTTGATTCTTAGATAAATCATTTATCCTAAATTCTTTCCATTTTAAATCCAAAATAATTCTACTCCTTGAAACAACAATAAACTGAATTGCTTTAAATTTTGTTTCAATTATTTTTAATTGTGAAAAGAAAGTTTCTTTTAATTCGATTATATTATCTAAATGATCAAAAACTATTATTAGTGATGGTTTCTTAGAATTATTACCATCTATTTTAGGTATTTTTAAAAATTCCTCAATTAAACTTAAGTCAATATCATTTTTATTTATAACCAACTCGTCAATT
>JBDMZA010000093.1:0-5000 GCA_039770155.1 Clostridiales bacterium | reverse complement strand
CCTAAAAAATAATACCAAATTCTTTTCGTCTGAAGTTCGCTTAAATCATGCGAATTCATACTAGAGAATTAGAGTTTATTTTTTGGATATCCCTAAGTAAATAACTTCAAAGAAAGGCATTTTACTATAGAAACTTAAATATAATTAGTATGTAACTTATGACAGAATCAAAAAATAAACTAGTCAGCTTTTTAAAAGACCTGTTAATACGGCAGTGTTTTAAGAAAAAATTTGTAAAAACTATATTTTATAATGAAAGGGATTTATATGAATGGTTTAATTTTGGGTTTATCAAGTGGTACAACATGTTTGATTTATTGTGCACCAGTGTTGCTACCGTTCTTAGCTGGAGAAGGAAATAATACAAAAAAAAATTATATTATTTTAGGTGAATTTTTACTTGGACGTTTAAGTGGATATATCCTATTTGCAATTATTGCATGGTTTTTAGGTCAATCTTTAGTAGAAATTACAAATTTTAAAGAAATAATTTACGGGTTTACTTATATTATATTATCATGTTTTTTGATAGTGTACAGTTTTTCAAAAAACAAGCGTATTTGTTCAATGAGTTTTTTTAAAAAGTTTATATCTAGTTTACAAAATGATAAAAACTCATATATACCTCTTATAACAGGATTTTTAACTGGTATAAATATTTGCCCACAATTTTTGATAGCTTTAACACAAGCCTCTGATATTACAAAATTATTTGGAAGTATATATTATTTCTTCACTTTTTTTATTGGGACTGCTGTATATTTTATTCCTATACCTTTTATAGGGTTTTTAAAAAATTACAATTTTTTGAAAAATTTTGGGAAAGTTGCAGCTGTTGTAGTTGGAACTTATTATCTATACTTAGGAATCATTACTATATATAACTATATTTAATTTAATTAACTAAAGATGAAAATTCCTAATATAAAGTTATAAAGAAGTTATAAAAGAGTGTTTATGGAAAGATAAACACTCTTTTTTTCTAAAGTAAAATTAAATTTCTATAATTGATTTTTTCTTTTCAGATAATCATTAGTCATTTTACTGACAACACCAGATAATCCTATCAATCCTATAAGGTTTGGAAGTGCCATTAGTGCATTTGCAATATCAGAAAAATTCCAAACTATTTCAATTTCTAAAATAGTTCCTATGGGAATTAAAATAATCCAAATAATCTTATAAAGAAATGCAGCTTTTTCATTAAATAAATATCTTACATTTCTGTCACCGTAATATGCCCAACCTATGAGAGTTGAAAAAGCAAAAACAAATAGTCCAAAGGTTACAACATATTTACCTATTACAGGTAGTGTATTTTCAAATGCTAGTGAAGTAAGGGGAGATGATGATAATATTTCGCCAGATGAATCTATAGTACCCCAAACACCCGAAGTTAGAATTACGAGTCCGGTCATTGTACATATAATAATTGTATCAATAAAAGGTCCCAGCATTGCTACAAGTCCTTCACGAACAGGTTCGTTTGTTTTAGCTGGAGCATGTGCCATAGCTGCACTTCCAAGACCTGCTTCATTTGAAAAAAGTCCTCTTGCAACACCAAAACGTATAACCATCATAACTGAAGCACCAGCAAAGCCTCCAGTAGCTGATTTTGGTACATCATTAAAAGCATAATAAAAAATATCTTGAAATGCAGAAGGGATTTTTTCATAATTTACTGCAATTGCTACAATTGCAGCTAAAACATAAGCTACAGACATAAAAGGAACTAGCTTTGATGCTAGTGTTGATATACGCTTTACTCCACCAATAATGACTAAACCTACGAGAAATGCAATTACTAAACCAAATATAAATTTGTAAACATCATTATCAATATTAAAGTTTGTAAATATAGGCTTAGAAAGAGAATTGGCTTGTACTAGATTACCTATGCCAAAAGAGGCAAGAATTGTAAAAACTGCAAATAATATTCCAAGCCATTTTTGTTTTAAACCTTGTGTCAAATAATATGCAGGTCCTCCAGATACAACACCATTTTCATCTATGGATCGATATTTTTGTGCAAGTAGACAACTATGGTATTTTATTCCCATACCTAGTAAAGCAGTAATCCACATCCAAAATAATGCACCTGGACCACCTGATGTAATTGCCGTAGCAACACCTGCAATATTACCTGTTCCAATTGTTGCGGCAAGTGCTAAACTTAAAGACTGAAAATGTGTAGTTTCTCCTTTTTCAGAAGGATCATCATATTTACCAGTTAGTAGTTGCCAACCATGTTTAAAACCTCTAAATTGTATAGCTTTACTTCTGATAATTAAATAAATTCCTGTTCCAAGTAGTAGTATGATCAAAATGTAGTTCCAAACGAAGTTACTCACTGAGGATAAGATTGAATTGATATTTTCTAACATAATTAATACTCTCCTTGTTATATAATTAAATAAAGTATCAAAAAAATAAATTATAATTACTTAAATTATGAATTCTAAAAAATAAACTCTAATTCTCTAGTATGAATTCGCATGATTTAAGCGAACTTCATACGAAAAGAATTTGATATTATTTTTTATGTTATCCTAAGATGTATAAAATAAGTTTATTGTTTTAGTAAGAAGTAGTAAACTTATTTTTTTGATTTTGGCAAATAGTGTATTTAAATTGTACTTCAATATTATAGTAGAAGTATATCAGTTCTTAAATTGAAAGACAATAATATGGAAAAATAATATTATATGGTAGGATAATTTATTTAATAACATTTTTTAATATATTTTTTTAATGGAAGATGTAATTCTTTTATACCATCTAAAATAAGTTTTGATACTTCTATAGCACCTTTTTCTTTAAAATGAGTATTATCTTCTTTTCCATCAGGATAATTTGGACTTTCTCCAGGATTCAAATGTAAAAATAAATCTTTTGTTCCTTCTGGACCTAAATCTTCAAATAAATCAAAACTTTCTTGAGTTATATCAATAACTGGAACATTTTTTTCTATGCTGAGTTCAATCATTGCAGCAGGGTATTCGCCATGAGTTTGTTTTAATGTACCATCATCATTATATTTTCTTCTTGAAACAGGAGTCAGTAAAACAGGATTAGCACCTTTTAATCTACTTTGATCAATATATTTGGAAAGATACTCTTTGTAAGTTGTATATGCTTCTGTATAACGGCTGGGATCATAAGATTTTTCATCATTGTGACCAAATTGAATAAATAAATAGTCACCTGAATTTATTTCATCTACAAAAGCTGCAAAATTTCCTTCATCCCAAAAACTTTTAGAACTTCTACCTGATAAAGCATAATTATGAATGGTCACTTTTCCATTAAAAAATCTAGAAAAAACTTGTCCCCAACCCATTCTTGGAGCAAGACTTTCGCTATAATTACTGGCAGTAGAATCTCCAACTATAAAGATACTTTTTTTATTTGACATTGCAAATGTAGTGGAAGAGATTGATAAAAATAAAGATGTACATATAAATAAAGCTACTGAAACTTTTAAAACTTTTTCTAATATCATTACTCATACCTCCATTAAATTGTTAATATGTACAAAATTATACTTAATAAAAATTTGCTTGTAAATGATAAAACTCAAGTATAATGATATATCTTAATAAATATGGCAAAATATGAATGAAAAATAAAACCTCTTAATAAGATAGCAATAATTAAGAGGTTTTAAAGGATTTTTAAAAAAAGTTGACTGGCTTATTTTTGGATTCTCCTATATATCCCAAGTAAATTACAATACCAGCTAAAAGCCAATAATATGTAACCATCATTGGTACTTCAAAAATATTTTCAAAGAGATTATGGAATATGACTCCACACATACCTGTAAGTATACCTTGAGTTAATTTATAGTAATATAAATCAGAAGACTTAAGTTTTTTAAGAGATCTAAATCCCCAAATGAGTGAATTATAAATCATTATCAGAAAAAATGCTAAACCTGCAAATCCTGTTTCAACAGCTGTTTTCAAAAAATAACTGTCCATATAAAAAGTATCTTCTATATTATTATTAACTGCTACAGCACCGCCAAAATGCCCTAAACCAACTCCAGATATGGGTTTTTCCATTAACTTTTCTAATCCTTTAGTATATCTATAAATTCGTCCATCTTTTGAACTTTTCATTACATAGGTATCACTTAGTAAAAAATTTATTCTGGTTGTAACAGGTGGTACAAAAACAATTAAAAGTATTGCACCAGCAATTAGAGGTATAATGAAACGTTTATCTTTTATTATGGCATAAATAACAAGTGCTATTATAAATCCTAACCATGCAGCCCTTGACATGGTAAAAATGAGACAGAATATTAGTATTATTGTTGAAGTAAGAGCTAATAGTTTTTTACCATATTTTTTTTCAGCAAAAATAAGTGAAATTGAAATAGGTATAAGTAATATCATAAGGCTACCTAGAATATTTGGACTTCCTATTATTGAAAAAACTCTGGTTCTAACATGTTCAGAACTGTCTATCCATTCTGAAGGTATTTCAACAGCTATAATATACTGGTATATTCCATGAAGACCTATCATTGTACCAACCAATAAAAGAAAATATATTGAAAGTTTAGCACTTGTTTTTGATGATAGAAGTTGAATAATTATAAAATAACATAAAATATATTCGAAAATTACTCTAAATCCTTCAATACCTATTTGTTTATCAGGAGTAGTCAAGAATAATTCGAAAATGCAGCAAATAATAAATCCTATTATAGGAAATTCAAGTGGAGTCCATTTATAAAGAGGTTTTTTTTGATAAATGAATCTCTTTATAAACCACAAAATAAAACAAAAAACAAAAAAGGCTTCATCCCAAGAACTTTGTAATAATAAATTAGGACTATAACTTCTTAGAAAAAAATCTATAAAAATATAAAATGACAAAATATATATAATTTTACTATAATCTATAATAAAAAATAAAAACATAGATAATCCTAAAATAAGTATCAAAAGCATTTTTATTGAGATAAAAGAGCTTATTATACCTAAACT
>JBDMZA010000092.1:0-8682 GCA_039770155.1 Clostridiales bacterium | reverse complement strand
TTTAAGGAGAGCCTAAAAAATAATACCAAATTCTTTTCGTCTGAAGTTCGCTTAAATCATGCGAATTCATACTCGAGAATTAGAGTTTATTTTTTGATTCTGCCTTAGAATATAATAATTCATTTTTTCATAGTTAAAACTATCAAATTTTAATCAATATATTGTTGCATATTTCACATTGACTAAATTATGTAATCATTATATCATATTGATTAATGGATTCTTCCATATTTTTGTATATATCAATTTAAGGGGGAGATAACATGAAAACTGTTAATATCTTGTTAAAATCAATTAATGATGTAAAAGATTTTGTAAATATCGTTAATAAATACGATTTTGATGTTGATCTTACATCGGAACGTTATGTTGTTGATGCAAAATCAATTATGGGCATATTTAGCTTAGATCTAAGTAAACCAATTAAAATGCAAATACATTCAGATGACTGCAATAGTTTCCTTGATGAAATCAAATCAATGACATCATAATATCTAAACTAAATAATATTTTTTAGTTTATTCTTATTATTATGAAAGCTTCAAGAGATAAATTTGATGAGTTTCAAACTTTAAAATTCAGTGATAATCAGTTATCACTGAATTTTATTATTATTTTCTATTCTTTTTATGTTTTTTAATACTTTTATCATCCAGAACAAAATCTATTCTACGATTTACAATATCAGATTTAGCATTTATTACTTTAAGAGAATCTCCAATTTTATAAATTTTATTTGTCAATTCACCTTGAAGACAAAAATTTTCTTCAGAATATATATAATAATCATCTGTAAGACTACTTAAGCGAATCATACCTTCTATTGTATTATCCAGCTCAACAAACATACCAAAAGATGTAATATTTGAAATTATGCCATCAAAGACCATACCTTCTTTTGATTTCATAAATTCTACTTTTTTCAAATCTTCAATATCTCTTTCAGCTTCTTCTGCTGTTTTTTCTCTTTCAGAGCATTGATATGTAATTTTATTTAAATTTTCATTTAATTTTTCTATTTCACTATTTTTTATTCCTTTTGAAAGATACTTCTTCATCAATCTATGTATTATTAGATCAGGATATCTCCTTATTGGGGATGTAAAGTGACTATAATAATCTGTTGATAAACCAAAGTGTCCCTTATTTACATTAGAATATCTTGCCTTTTGCAATGATCTTAACACAATTGTACTTATTACTCTTTCCTCATTAGTTCCTTTGACTTTTTCTATTAAACCCTGTACTGCTTTTGGGTGCATTCCATTACCTTTAATCTTATGACCTAATTTCATCAAAAATTTATTTAAATTTTCAATCTTCTCATCCTCAGGATTTTCATGTATTCTATACACAAAAGGAACATTCATCCAATGAAAATGTTCAGCAACTGTTTCATTGCAAACTAACATAAATTCTTCAATTATGTTATTAGCTATATCATGATTACATTTAATAACATCTATAGGTTTATCATTATCATCTAAAAGAACTTTAGCTTCATCAAAATTAAAGTCTATAGCACCTCTTCTAGTTCTTTTTTTTCTTAGAATAGAAGCTAATTTCTCCATATTTCTAAAATCATTATCTAAATAATCATATCTTTTTAATAATTTTTCATCACTGTTTTTAATAATTTCTGTTACATCATCATATGTCATTCTTTCATTTATATTTATAATACTTTCAAAAATATCATGTTTTAAAACTTTTCCATTTTTGTCTATATTCATAATAACCGAAAATGCAAGTCTGTTAATTTTTGGATTCAAACTACAAATACCATTAGATAATTCTTTTGGAAGCATTGGAATTACTCTGTCCACAAAATATACACTTGTACCTCTTTCAAAAGCTTCTTTATCAAGTTCAGAATTTTCTTTTATATAATGGCTTACATCTGCTATATGTACTCCAAGTCTATATGTTTCATCTGGCAAAACTTCTAAAGATACTGCATCATCTAAATCCTTAGCATCAGCACCATCTATTGTAACCATATTCAAATCTCTTAAATCTTTTCTCTTTTCAAAATCTGATTCGCTTATATCAGGTGAAATTGCTTTCACTTCATCTATAACACTTTGTGGAAATTCGTCTTTTATGTCATATTGTTTTATAACAGACTTAACTTCAATTCCTCTTTCATCTTCATATCCTAATATTTCTGTTATAACACCCTCTGGATTTCTTCTTTTTCCAGGCCACTTAGTTATTTTCACTATAACTTTTTGATCATTTTTTACTCCCATAAACTTATCTTTTGGGATAAATATATCTCCAGATATTTTTTTATTATCAGGAACTACAAATCCAAAATAATTGCTTTTTTCAAATCTTCCCACCAAAGCTTCATTGGCTCTTTTTAATATTCTTAAAATTTCACCTTCAGCTCTTTTACCTGCAATAACACTCTTATTAATTCTAGCAATAACTTTATCATTATGCATTCCACCATTTAAAAACTCAGCAGGAATAAAAATATCCCTTATCTCTTTATCATTAGGGACAACAAATGCATATCCTCTTTCATTTCCTTGTACTCTTCCAGATATAAGTCCCATTCTCTCAGGTATACAATATCTGTTTTTATGAGTTTTAAAAAGTTTTCCCTCTTCAATTAATTCATCTAAAATACTTCTAAATAAATCAATATCCTCTAGTGGTACATCAAGCATCGAAATTAATTCTTCAATCACCAAAGGTTTATACTTATGCTCACTCATAAATTGTAAAATCTTATTCTTTCTTTCTAACATCTATTCACCTTATTAACCTATTTGTGTATTTTGGAATGTCATCCATACACCGAATTAAGAATTTCCAAAAATAAATTATTATTTTAAATTAAATAATAACAAGTTATCATCTATATTATTTTTAGTATATCCTTAATATAATCAATATTACCTTTCAATTTTTTATTTTACTATAAACCTATTTAAGGAGAACCTAAGAAATAATACCAAATTCTTTTCGTCTGAAATTCGCTTAAAACATGCGAATTCATAATCGAGAATTAGAGTTTATTTTTTGGATATCCCTAAGAAACAATTTTACATATCTAAATCTTTTGAAATCTTTTTTATAGCATTTAGTGAAATCTCAATAAATTGTCTCAAAATAAATCCAGCTTCTTCACACTCTTTTATTTGCCGTCTATCTACTTCGTTTAAAAATTCTTTTTCATGAAACTTTTTAGATAGAAAAGCAATGTCTATATCTTCTAATTTCCTACTTGGTAAAATTAATGCTGTTGCTATTATAAGTTTTGACATAGGATCTGCTGCATATAAAATTTTATCCATTTTTCTTTTTCTTTTAATTCCATGTAATGAATTATGTGCTTTAACAGCATATACAATAGAACCATCAAGTCCTAAATCTTCAAGTATTCTTGCCCCAACAGCACTTTGTTTTTCAGGTTCATTTTTAGTTTTCTCATAATCTATATTATGTAGTAATCCTGCCAATCCCCAGGAATCAGCATCTTCTTTTAAATAAACTGCAACTTCTTTCATAACTGACTCAACAGCAAGAGAATGTTTAATTAAATTCTTATCTGTTAATCTTGTTTTTAATTCATTTAAGGCTTCATCTCTATTCAATATTTTCCCGATTATAGATTATTAAAACAAAATTTGTAATCAATAAGCTCTTTACCATTTATGAAGACAAATTATAATCGGTGCCTCCCTTCTTTATACAAAATTTAATTATATATAATTTGATACATCTAAACAACCAACACAATCCTTTTTTGTAAGTTTTTAGGTTCTCCTAAGAAGAATTATTTTATAAATTCATCGAAGTAAATAGCAATATATTAATATTTATTTTAAGTTTTACTATTGAATAATCTTAGTTTAAAGCTATTTGCTTTGATATGATAAATCTCACTTTAAAGATGTCCAAAAAATAAATCACTCATTTTTTTAATTCTTAATACAAAAAAGATTGCGATTTTATTTTTTAGAATTAACTTTAAATTCAAGAATAATTTTTTACTTTAGGTATAGGAAAACCCAAATATTACTATAAATATTTAACAAGCAAAAAACAAAACCAGTACAATTAATTAAATAAAACCATATACCAGCTTAAATAAATTCATAAAGTAACTTCTTCATACTTTAAGGACCCTAAAAAATAATATCACATTTTTAAAATGTAGATTTACTTTTTTACAGTCCCCAATTAAGCATCTTTGAGTAAAATAAATAAAACAATTGATGTAATTAAAAATCCGATAGCACAAATTGTTGTAAGTTTACCCAATTTAGCTTCCATAGTTCCGCCTTTATTTTTACCAAAAAAAGTTTCTGCTCCCCCTGCAATTGTTCCTGAAAGACCTGCAGATTTTCCTGATTGTAATAAAACCGTAGCTATAATAAATACTGCAACTAAAATATGAACAATATTTAATGCAATTTTCAGTGCACCCAATTATAACACCTCCATAATAATCAACAAACTAGATTTTAACATATACAAATAAAAAAAACAAGTCCGTTACTAATTTAGACTTGTTTTTTTGATGTCAATATTTAATTAATTATTATACCTATTACTTGTTTTTCAAATTAAACCAAGCATCTAATCCTGGATAAATCTTAGCACTATCTAATTCTTCTTCAATCCTTAAGAGTTGATTGTATTTAGCAACTCTATCAGTTCTAGATGGAGCACCTGTTTTAATTTGTCCTGAATTTGTAGCTACTGCAATATCTGCAATTGTAGAATCTTCTGTTTCTCCAGATCTGTGAGAAACAACAGCTGTATAACCTGATTTATTTGCCATTTCTATAGCATCTAAAGTTTCTGTAAGTGTACCAATTTGATTAACTTTTATAAGTATTGAATTTCCAACTCCCATATCAATACCTTTTTTCAGTCTCTCAGTATTAGTAACAAATAAATCATCACCTACTAATTGTACTTTTTCACCGATTTTATCAGTTAACATTTTCCAAGCTTCCCAATCCTCTTCATCAAGACCATCTTCTAATGATATTATAGGATATTTTCCACATAAATCTGCCCAGAAGTCAACCATTTCTTCTTTACTTTTAGTAATTCCAGATTTCCAAAAACTATATGTTCCTGTATCCTTTTGATACATTTCTGTTGCAGCAGCATCAATAGCAATTCTAAAATCATCTCCTGATTTATATCCTGCAACTTCAACAGCTTCTAATATTACTTGAATTGCTTCTTCATCTGTTTTTAAATTTGGTGCAAATCCACCTTCATCTCCTACAGCAGTACTATAACCTTTTTTAGTCAATACTTTCTTTAAGTTGTGGAATACCTCTGCACACATTTGAAGAGCTTCTTTAAATGATTTAGCTCCAACAGGCATTATCATAAACTCTTGGATGTTAACACTGTTATCAGCATGTTTTCCACCATTTATAATATTCATCATTGGAACTGGAAGAACTTTGCCATTAACTCCACCAATATACTGATATAAAGGAACATTTATTGTTTCAGCAGCAGCTTTTGCAACAGCCATTGAAACTCCTAAAATAGCATTTGCGCCTAATTTTTCTTTATTAGGTGTACCATCTAAATCTAGCATAACCTTATCAACCGCTACTTGGTCAAGAACATTCATTCCTTCAACTTCTGGTGCTATAATGTCATTAACATTTTTTACAGCATTTAAAACACCTTTACCTAAATATCTTCCTTTGTCACCATCTCTTAATTCAACTGCTTCAAAAGCTCCTGTTGAAGCTCCTGAAGGAACAGCTGCTCTTCCCATTACTCCTTCATCAGTTATAATCTCTACTTCTATTGTAGGATTTCCTCTTGAATCAAGTATTTCTCGAGCAAATACACTCTCAATTACAATATATCCTTTCATATTTGTACCCCTTCCTTTGTTATTGAACATGTATAGAATATCGTAACTAAGAAAAAAAGTAAATAATAAAATATTTTCTTTCAAATTTTTTTGTACTATTCTTCACTATTTTCCCATTCATCTAATTTTTCCATAATTAAATCATGTGTTTTATTACTAATTTCTGGCAAATCACCAATAACTTTTTCTGCTGCCTTAAATCCAGCCTCAATTGCACCTCTTAATTCAGGAATTTTACTTTTATCGCCTCCAGAAATGGCTTTTGCAAATTCTATAATTCTATCACTAACTTTTTTTATACCAAGTTCTCCATCTTCAGAAATTAAGTCCTCTGCCTTTTGCCGAATCTCATCTGATACTTTTGCATCATACTTTCCTTTAGCAGATTTTTTAAATTCCATTCCCTGTTCTTTTAACAGTTTTTCAACCATATCTCTTACTGTTTCTGAATTTTTGTCTGTTTGGGCCCACAGTCTATCTATTGTATTTTTATCATTTATACTTAAATCATTTTTATATATTATTTTATTATCTGAATTCTTTACATTTTTATCATAAGAAAGTTCTAAAGTTACACTATTTTTATCTGAATTTGCCACTTCTTGTTTTTTATCAACATTTTCTTTTTCTTTGTTCTTCTGAGCATAATTGTTCAAAACTGGTTTATTATTATTTATATTATTTACCATTTATATCACATCCAAAAAATTATTTTTTAGAGTTCCCCCATTTTAAAGTCCCCTAATATAATATATATCGGTAAATTAATCAAAAAAATAATACTTAATTCTAAAGTACGAATCTGGTATTATTTTTCATATTCCCTAAATTCTATTTTAACAGTAATGACTCTCCAGTCATCTCTTTGGGTTTTTTCAGTTCTAAAAGCTCCAATAAAGTAGGCGCTAAATCTGCTAATTTCCCATCTTTCAATTTCATATTACCAAGTCCAACTCCAATTAATGGAACATCATTTGTTGTATGAGCAGTAAAAGGTCCACCATTATCATAATCAATCATTTGCTCTACATTACCATGATCTGCTGTAATTAAAGCCACTCCATTTTGTTTTTGTATAGCTTCTACAACTCTTCCTAAACAAATATCTACAGTTTCAATAGCTTTTACTGCAGCATCAAAATATCCTGTATGTCCTACCATGTCTGGATTTGCGTAGTTTAGTATTATAACATCATATTTTTCTGATTCAATTCTCTTTATTACTTCATCAGTAACTTCATATGCACTCATTTCAGGTTTCAAATCATAAGTTGCAACATCAGGAGACTTAATTAAAGCTCTATCTTCACCTTCATAAAGTGTTTCAATTCCTCCATTAAAAAAGAAGGTTACATGAGCATACTTTTCAGTTTCTGCAATTCTAAGTTGCTTTAATCCTTTTTTGCTTATAAATTCTGCAAAAGTATTATTTAATTTTTCAGGTTTAAAAGCAACAGAAACATTTTCCAATGTTTTATCATATTGAGTCATTGTAACATAATGTGTATTTAAATTATCTCGTTTAAATCCATCAAATTCCTTATCTATGATTGCTCTTGTTATTTCTCTTGCTCTATCCGGTCTAAAATTAAAAAATATAATGGAATCATTTTCATTTATAGTAGCTATTGGCTTATTATTTTCAGTTATTACAGTAGGCTTAACAAATTCATCAAATTCATCCCTTTCATATGAATCTGCTACTGCTTTAACACCATCTGTAGAATATAAGCCTTCGCCCTTTACCATTGCATTATATGCAAGCTTTACTCTATCCCATCTTTTATCTCTATCCATAGAATAATATCTACCCATAACACTTGCAATTTTTCCAACACCAATATCTTTTAATTTATTTGATAGTTCTTCTACATATCTTTTACCACTATTTGGTGGTACATCTCTGCCATCCAAAAAACAATGAATATAAACTTTTTCTAAACCCTTTCTTTTAGCCAACTCTACTAAAGCATATAAATGTTTATTATAGCTATGAACACCACCATCAGAAACAAGACCATAAATGTGCAAACTTGAATTTTTCTCAATACAATTATCCATAGCAGCTAAAAATTCTTGTTTTTCAAAAAACGATCCTTCTTCAATTGACTTTGTTATTCTTGTTAATTCTTGATATACAATTCTACCTGCTCCAATATTTGTATGTCCTACTTCTGAATTTCCCATTTGACCATCTGGTAACCCTACATTTAACCCACTTGTATGCATTACAGATACTGGATTTTCTTTTTTTATTTTTTCTATATTATATAAATTCGCAGCTTTTATAGCATTTCCTTCTTCTTTATAGTTTGTACCAAAACCATCTAAAATAATTAATGCTACTAAATTTTTCTTCATAATTTATCACTCCATTATTTCAATTTAGGCATAATCAGAAATTTAAAAAGACAATTTTTTTCTGAAAATATCGATGGTTTAACGAATTTTCAAAAAAAGTTGACTAGTTTATTTTTTGATTCTACCTTATTAGGGACATCCAAAAAATAAATCTACATTTTAAAATAATGAATCACATGTTTTTAGTAATTCTCATATTTTAAAAATGTGATATTGTGTTTTTAAGGGTTTCCTACAACTATTTTTATTAAATAATTATTTCAAGTTCCACATAATTATATACTACAAAAAACAATTTTAAAATAAAATTTTCTGGTATATAATTATATAAAATGGGAATTTATTATATGAATTAGGCATAATTAGAAATTTCATAAGACAATTTTTTTCTGAAAATATCGATGATTTAACGAATTTTCAAAAAAAGTTGACTAGTTTATTTTTTGATT
>JBDMZA010000091.1:0-2644 GCA_039770155.1 Clostridiales bacterium | reverse complement strand
AGAATATAATTAATAATTATTCTAAAATTAAAGTTATGGGCTATAAATTTAATTTGGAAAATATATATATTTCGTTAAGAGTAAGTAGGGGGAAAAATGGATATATATATATTAAAAATCATGGTGAAAAAGGCTCTTATACAACTCAAGAATTAGTTAGTTTTGATAAAACATTTGATAAAAATAAAATAGTTGTTATTGCTGATCCTGGAAAAGGAAAGACAACACTTCTTAAATATCTAAGATGGTTTGTAAGTAAAAGTATTAATGGAATATCGGCTGTGCTTATAAAATTAAAAGATTATGAGAAATCTAATTTAGAGCTATTAAGTATAGTAATTGATGATTTTCAGAGTAAAGCAGCGAGTAAAAGAGAAAATATAATTACTGCATTGGAAAATGGAAAGTTAATAATATTATTAGATGGATTGGATGAGGTAGAGGAGAGACTACAATCTGGGATTGTTAAGAAAATTGAAAAATTTACTAATATTTATAGTAAATGTCGGTTTATATTGACTTTAAGAGAAACTTTATATAAAGAATATGAGAGAAAAGAATCGGAAGTTACAGAATTTATCGATAGATGTAGTTTGTTTGAAATTGATGATTTAGCAAATGATGAAATAAAAAAATTTGTAAAAGCATTTTATGATGAAGTTCTTGTTGGTCAAGGAAACGATAAAATAGATGAAAAGGTTTATGAACTTTTAAGCAGTATAAATAAAAATTTGGAAATTAGAAAAATGTCCAAAAATCCACTATTACTTTCAGTTTTGAGCTTAGTAGGCAAAGATAAAGAGTTGCCAAAATACAGAAATGAATTATATAGAGAATGTACAATAATATTAATTGATAGAAAAGATAAAAGTATTGATGAATGTTTAATTTCAAAAATAGAACTATTAATGGACATTGCTTATGGTGCTTTTATTGATGGAGGTAAAAGTGAGTTCGATTTAGGAGAACTTATGACTAAAATCCAGAATTTCATTGAAAATAGAAAGGATTGTAAGGACTGCTTAGCAAGTAAGTGCATAAAAAGCTTATGTAATGATAGTGGTATTTTAAAGAGTTTTGGGAATAGAAAATATGGATTTATACATCGTACTTTTTGTGAATATTATGCAGCACTAAAACTGAAAAAATTAACATTTAATGATGTATGTAGCAAAATGGAAAGCGTTATGTGGGAAGAGCCTTTAAAGCTTTATGCAGCTGAGTTAGATAATATAAGTGATAGTAAAAATTTTATCGAAAAAGTTTGGGTTGTTAATAGAAAACTGGCAATTAGATGTTTTACAGAAATGAAATTTGTTAATAAAAAAATGGTTGAAGGATTACTAAAGGAGACTAAGGTAAGTGAAAGAATAGAATTAGTAGAAGGATTGGTATTTGTTGAACATAATGAAAAAGAAAACAATGCTGGTGCTATGTTAGATATTTTGATAGTGTTTTTGGAATTACAGAGGGATTTAGAAATAATGTCACATGTTATTTTAAAACTAAGGAGTATACAAAGGAGATTTGAAAATACTGAAAATGCTGATAATAAGGAAATAAGTATTGAAATTGATAAAATAATTGAAAAGTATACTGGTAGTAAAGAGGCTAAAAGAGATCGTTATAAAAAGTATATTGAGGATTTTATGGTTGATATTACAGGTGGCGAATTTATGATGGGAAGTCCAGAAAATGAGTCAGAAAGAGAAGATATAGAAGTACTACATAGGGTTAGAGTGGATAGTTTTAAGATGATGAAACATACGGTGACTCTGGATCTTTTTAATAAGGTTATGGATGGAGAAGGAGTGAAATTTTATAGGGACAATGATAGAGGAAGTAATGTTTGGAATAGTGATAAAACTGAATGGGAATTAAAAAGTGGAGTGAATTTTAAATGTGATGTAAATGGTAATTATAGACAAGATCAAAGTCATCCTGTAATTCATGTGAATTGGTATGAGGCATGGATGTTTTGTGAATTGTTGGGATGTAAACTGCCAACAGAAGCTCAATGGGAATATGCATGTAGAGCAACAACAAATGTAGAAACATTAGATACAGAAGTAGCAGATAAAAATGTTTGTACAAATATGCCGTTTAATACTGGTGAGAATTTACCAACAGATAAGTCAAATTATAATGGCAATTATCCATACAATAACAACCCGAAAGGTGAGTATAAACAAGATACAATGCCTGTTATGAGCTATGAAGCAAACGATTTTGGTCTATTTGAAATGCATGGAAATGTATGGGAATGGTGTAATGATTGGTACGATGAAAATTATTATAAAGTATGTATAGATGAAAATATAATAGAAAATCCATCAGGTCCTGAGGAAAGCTCTTATTGCGTTTTGCGTGGTGGTAGTTGGGACGGCAATGCTGGGTATTGCCGTTCTGCTAACCGCGGCCATGACTATCCCAGTTCTCGTGACTACAGTCCTGGTTTTCGTGTTGTTGGGTCCCCCTAGTTTACATGTAGTTCACCAAACTTGACCTTTGAGCTATACAAGATTGTTTTGAAGCTAAATGAGTAGCGAGGGACGAGCGTTAACTAATTTAGCAAAAAACAATGAGTCAAAATAATTTAAAATAAAGATAAATTTCGATTAAAATATTACATAAAGTTAAATGT